>JAAYRW010000006.1 GCA_012518555.1 Tissierellia bacterium | reverse complement strand
CTTAGACGAATTATCTTTATCCGATGACTTTACAAATACATTGGAATATTTCAAATAAAGAACGGAAATCTAGAAATAAACCAGAGGGGATAAACCAGAGGGGATAAACCAGAGGGGACGGTTCGAAACCAATGAAAAAATAGTGGTTTGGTTAACTGCCAATCGGAAGATCCCCTCTTTTTATATTAATTTCCTATTACTACATTATTTTCAATTATATTTACATTGTTTTGGTTTTCAATGATTATGTTTCTTGCTTTCACATCTGTAAGTTCAAGGGAATTTACACTTTTAGCTGAAATAACTATATCTCCTAATACTACTACATTTTTAATATAAACATTTCCGCTACCAACTGAATCTAAGATGTTTAAATTTCCTACTACTACAGCACTGCTGTAAGTTTCATTGTAATTTGTAATATTAAAACCGTATTCGATATTTTCATTTTCCACAATTTCATAAATAATTTTCACAGCCTCTGCTCGAGTTAATGATCTTGAAGGCATGTATACTCCACTAGGGTAACCTAAGATATAACCTTTGTTATATACAGTATTTACACTGTCTCTTGCCCATTCTTGTATAGTATTATAATCAGATAAGAGAGTTGCTCCTTCTCCGTCGATATTCCCGGTGGTTATGGCACCTGAAACAACTTTTGCTGCCTCTTCTCGCTTGATGGGATTATTAGGTCTAAAAGTATTATTCTCATAGCCGGAGAAAAATCCAGCTGCAAGAGATTTTTGAATATCTTTGTAAAACCAGTCATTTTCCTTAACATCAGAAAAGCCTATTTCTTCTGTTATTTCAATATTAAGTGCGCTGTTTAAAAGTTTAGAAAACTCTGCACGGGTAATAGTTCTATCAGGCTTAAAGCTTCCGTCTTCGTAGCCGGAAACAAATCCTAAATTAACAGCCTTAACTATCCAATCTTTGGCCCAGTGGCCATCAATATCTGTAAATAAAACAGATTCTAAACTATAAGTATATTCCTTATGGTCAATTTCATCGTCAATTTCTGTACTGGGAGTACTTTCCTCGCCTTCACTATCTATGATATCTTCAGTATCCTCTTTTTTATAAATATCATCAATACTATTGTTTTCTGTTTCCGTATTCGTAATAATATCAAGAATATCTGCATAAGCAATTGTATTCATGTTAATTGCCAATAGAGCACAAAGTCCAAAGGCTGCTAATTTTTTTGTTATGTTTTTCATACTTCCTCCTTGTCCTATATAATAAGACTGAATGTTACTGTAAAATGTTCCATATGTTTATATTATAATTTTTAAAGGTAAAAGTAAATAGGTAATAAAAGACAAGCTAATTTAGCTTATTGGCGGCATGGATATCGCAAATATATAAATAAAGCTTGTGGTGTCAAGTAGTAGCACAAAAGAAAAAAGAGTCGGGCTAGCTTGACTCTTATATATCAATATTATATTTTTTGATCTTATTATATAAACTGCTTCGGTCTATTTTTAAAATTCTAGCTGCTGCTGACTTATTGCCCTTAGTTTCGACTAGCGTCCTGATGATTTTTTCCTTTTCTACCTGGCCTGTAATATCATTGAGGGAGCTAGTATAGTTAACTTTTTTTGGATCGCTACTTCTGTATATCCTTGATAATAGAAAATCAAAATGCTCAATATTTAATGGTCCTGAACCTGCCATTATGCAAGCTCTTTCAAGGACGTGCATTAGTTCCCTTACATTGCCTTTCCAATCATAATTGTAGAATAGAGAATATACATCATCACTAACAGAAGTTATACCTAAACCATGTTCTTCATTAATTCTGTCAATAAAGAATTTACAGAATAAAGGAATATCTTCTAATCGTTCACGTAGTGGTGGAATATGAATTTCCACAACATTTATCCTGTAGAATAAATCCCTCCTAAATTCACCCTTTTTAATTAATTCTTCAATATTTTGGTTGGTGCTACAAATAATTCGTACATCTAATTTTATAGCTTTCAAACCTCCTACACGTTCCAATTCGCCTTCTTGTAAAACCCTTAATAATTTTGATTGCAAACTTAAAGGCATTTCTCCGATTTCATCTAGGAGTAATGTACCTCCATTTGCATGTTCAAATTTTCCTGTCTTTCCTTCTTTCAACGCCCCTGAAAATGCTCCCGGTTCATAACCAAATAGTTCTGACTCCAATAGGTCCTTAGGAATTGCAGCACAATTTATTTTAACAAAATTTTCGTTTCTTCTTTTGCTTAATTCATGTACTGCATTGGCAAAAACTTCCTTACCTGTGCCTGTTTCCCCTGTTATTAAAAAGGTTAAATCAGATTCAGCAAACCTTTGAACGGTTTCTTTAATAGCCATAATAGGCAAGGAGTCTCCTATGACGCTTTTTATAGAGAATCTTTTACTAGATAATTCTGAGATTTGTTTTTTATAGTTTAAATTTTCTTCTTGTAATTTTTTAATTTGCTGATTTAATAATGATACTTCATCTAATTTAAAAAATGTAGCAGAACTTATTACACCTATTATTTCATTGTTATCGCCCAATATCGGAATTCTATTACAAACAACGGTTTTACCGTTTTTGAGTGTAAAAAGATGACCAATATCTTCTTTCTTTGAATCTAAAACATAAGGTATTTCCGAGTTAGGTATTATATCACGAATAGGCTTTCCTAAGTATTCTTCATCTGTAACACCCAATAATTCTTGATAATTCTCACTAAGAAGTATAATTTTACCTTCATTATCTGTTATTACCGTATAGTACAATGATCTTAAAGTTTTATATAAAAAATCATATTGTTGAATGTTACTTTCCATCTATACCAAACCTCCCAGGCTTTATAAGGGTATTATACCATATAAAAAACATATAAAACAAACAGCCTACAAATACAAATTTAACAATAGTATATTTAGGTGTATGGTTTGTTAGTTAGCTTTTGGCGGTAAAACAACAGCTTCACCTTTTGTTACTATTATTCCGTCTTGGTTAGTACATAGAGTGGTAAGTACTGCCCTATTATTTTCCTTTAGTATTTCTTTAACCTCTACTGTTGATGTTATTGTGTCTCCAAAGTAAACAGGTGCTAAAAAGTTTAAGGATTGGGAAGCGTATATTGTTCCGGGTCCAGGAAGCTGAACTCCAATAACAGCGGATATTAAGGCACCGGATAAAATACCGTGAGCAATTCTGCGTTTGAAATAAGTGTTTTTGGCATATTCCTCATTTATGTGGGCAGGATTAATATCACCACTTATGCCTGCAAATAAATAAACGTCTGTTTCAGTAATAGATTTAGTAAAGGATGCTTTTTGTCCTACTCTTAAATTATCAATTGAATATCCTGTCATATTTCCTCCTTCTTAATAATTGAAAAACTCCCCCACCTTTTAGGGGTGGTGGGAGTAGTCTTAAAATACTTTTCTTGTTAATCCAAATATCTGTCTTGCTTCATCGGGAGTAGCAACTTCTAAATCTGCTTCCTCGATAAGTCTCTTTGCTCTTGCAACAAATTGAGCATTAGATTCTGCAAGAACACCTTTTTTATACATAACATTATCCTCCATACCCACACGAAGATGGCCACCCATTGCTATAGTTGCATACATAATCGGCAAGTGACCCTTCCCGATTCCACATGCAGCCCATGTTGAGCCTTCGGGAATTAAGCTTTTTAGGAAAACTAAGTTTTCTATTGTTGCCGGTAGCCCTCCTGGAGCCCCTAAAACAAATTGGAAATGTAAAGGTGCTTTCAATATGCCTTTTTTCAAATAATACAATGCGTTATGAACCATACCCCCATCAAAGATTTCAATTTCAGGCTTAATGTTAGATTCTAACAGTGCAAGACCTAACTTTTCTAAAAACCTTGGATGATTCTCAAATATAGTTTTATGCATCCAATTCATTGTGCCTGCATCATAGGATGCCATTTCCGGCAATAGTTGTTGTAGGGGATATATTCTTTCTTCATCTCCAAAGCCTACACTTCCTGAACTTGTAATATTGATACAAACATCGCAGTCTTTTTTAGCTCTGATTAAATCTACAGTTTCTTTGTATTTAGCATAATCAGTTGATGGTGTACCATCATCGTTACGTACATGTATATGTACTATCGCTGCACCGGCCTTCCAAGCTTCATATGCGTCATTTGCAATTTCTTCAGGTGTAATCGATAGGTTAGGATTATCTTCTCTAGTAGGCCATGAGCCTGTAATAGCGCAAGATATTACTCTTTTATTTTTTAGCTTATCCATTTTTCCCTCCATAAATATAGTTTTTTGTTTGCTTACTATAATAATTGCAATACGCATGCCAAGTTTTTATCCTTATTAATATGTTTAAAATCAGCCAAATTATTCAATAAATAGTAAAAGGGTACAAAAATGTGTAGAGAATTTAACCACCAAAAACAAAAGGGTGTAGAAACTTTCTACAATCGGCTGATTTAAATATGTGTATATAGATTGTAGAAAATTTAAACACTTTTTGTAAATTGCTGTAGAAGTCAACCACATAAATAATAAGTTTTTTATTAAAAACTATGAAAATAACCGTTAATTTCTTTGGCATACAATTTGCTTTATATCTAAGCACATAATATATTTAGGAGGTTTAACAATGAAAGTAGCAATTTATGGTTGTGGTGCTATGGGCACTGTTTTAGGGGCTTACCTAAACAAAAATGGTCTTGAAGTTACATTAATTGATAACTATGTCGATCATGTAAATGCATTAAATGAAAAAGGAGCACGCATAATAGGATGTGCTGATCTTACGGTAGCTGTAAAGGCAATTACACCAGATCAAATGGAAGGAAAGTATGATTTAATTTTTCTTTTTACGAAACAAACGGCAAATGCAGAAGCACTTCCGCATATTAAGAAGTTTCTTAATGATGACAGCATAGTTTGTACATTGCAAAATGGTGTTCCCGAGTACAGTGTAGATGAATATATAGGTGGGAATAGAACTGTAGGTGGAACTGTTCTTTGGGGAGCAACTTTTATGAGCCCAGGGGTATCTGAAGTTACCCAAGACGTTACTTCAGGAGATATTTTGTTCGACATAGGCGAAATAAACGGTGGAGTTACAGAACGTATAAAAAAGGTTGCTGAAGTTCTTGAATATATGGGACCTGTTACTATAGTTGAAAACTTAATGGGAGCCCGTTGGTCTAAGTTATTACTTAACAGCTGTATGAGCGGAATGTCAGCAGCTATGGGTTCTGTTTTTGGAGATATCTTAGATAATCCAAAAGCAAGTGCTTGTTTAAGTTATATCGCAAGTGATATCATAAATGTTTGTGAAAAAGCAAAGGTTGATTTAGAAGGTGTTATGGGAATGGAAATGGTAGATTTCGGCAGGGTTGATACTAAGGAAAATTTCGAAAAATCCCAAAATTGTTTCCGAAAATTCTACGCAGATAAGCTAACTGCAAAGGCAAGTATGCTTCAAGATTTGGAAAAAGGTAAGAAGACAGAAGTTGAGATGATAAATGGATTTGTTGTTGAACAGGGCAAAAAATATGGAGTTCCAACACCTTATAATGATATAGTAGTTAAAATTATCAAGGGAATAGAAAATAAGGAATTACCATTAAGTATGGATAATCTTAAATTCTTTGAAATACCAGAGTTTAATTAATTAAACTCTGCAATTCAAAGATTAAATAAACCAACATATAAAAAAAAAAAAAAATTAAGGAGAAAATATGAACACATTTGCTATAATAGGACTTATTTTAGCTGTATTGGTACTGGGTGTTGCAGCTTACAAAGGCTGGGGAGCTCTTACTTCAACTTTATTAGCGTCTTTAGTAGTAATACTGACAAATGGAATTAATATTTGGGAAGGCTTTTCAAACTTTTATATGCAAGGTTATACAGGAGCCTATGCAAGTTTCTTCCTGATGTTCTGTTGCTCAAGTTTGTATGCTAACTTCATGAATGTTTCTGGTAGTGCAACTTCTATTGCATATCAGTTTATTGATTGGTTCGGAAGGCAGAAAGTACTACTGGTATGTTTTGTAATAACTTTAGTGTTAACTTACGGGGGAGTAAGTCTCTTTGTTGTTGTATATGCAATGGCGCCTATTATGTTTACACTTTTTAAAGAAGCAAACTTACCAAGACATTTAACAATGGCTATAATTATTGCCGGTTCAGCTTCATTATCGATGACTGCTCTTCCAGGCACACCAGCACTTACAAACGTAATACCAACTGAATTTTTGGGAACAACATTAACTGCAGCTCCCATTTATGGAATAATCGCATCAATAGCATTTTTCGTCATGATCGTATTTTATTTGAATTACTGCGAAAAGAAGGCAAGAGCTAATAATGAATACTGGACCTATCCAGAAGGTGTAGATCCTTCAAAATATGAAATTCAGGATCGTAGTCTGCTACCATCATCAATAAAAGCATTTTTACCCATGATAATATTAATGACAATCATAATAGTAGGAAGCAGATTAGGACTTAATTCTACAATGCTTGCTACTGGTGCAATGTTAGCTGGTACCTTGACTGTATTTGTTTTAAACATTGATAAGTTTAAGGGACAAGATATGAAAAAAATTATATCAACTGGCTTAGAAGGCGGTATAGGTGGTATAGGCGGCTATGCAGGAGTTGTTGCTTTCGGATCAGTAGTATCAAATTCAGAAGCATTTACTTCAATAGTTGACTGGGTTCTAAGTATGCAAATGAATCCATATGCACAGGGAGCATTTGCTACCATGGTGGTATCTGCAGTAACAGGATCCTCCTCTGGCGGATTAAGAATCATGTTTACTGCATTTGCCGATGGATTTTTAACATCTGGTGCAAACTTAGAGTTATTGCATCGTTTGGTAAGTATAGCGGCAGGTGCTTTGGATACCTTACCACATTCACCAGGATTATTCCTGATGTTTGCAGTACTTGGTCTTACTCATAAGGAAGCATATAAACATGTATTCTGGACAACAGTGGTAATACCGACAATTATTACATTGGTATCTTTGGCAGTATTTATAATGTTCTTCTAAGAGTATATGTGAAAAAAGCTGTAATCCTACTAAGAGGATTGCAGCTTTTTGAATTCTTTGTTATATCAAGTTATAATGTTTAGATTACTTAGCCATAGATATCAATATGTAAAAATTGTACTGTATAAGGTTGACTAGCCTATAGAAATTGAACTATAATTATAATAAAAAGAATAAGGGAAGACTATGGATGAACGATATATGAGAGAGGCTTTAAAAGAAGCCTATAAAGCTTATGAAATAAATGAGGTTCCCATTGGTGTAGTAATAGTGCGAAAGGGCGAAATTGTAGGGAGAGGCTACAATCAAAAGGAAACTCTAAAGGATGCTACACTACATGGTGAAATTTTGGCAATAAAAAATGCATGCAATAATTTAGGAGGTTGGAGATTACCCGGCTGTACCATGTATGTTACTTTAGAGCCTTGTCCTATGTGTGCCGGTGCTATAGTCAATGCTCGAATAGAAAGATTAGTTATAGGGGCAAAAGATTTAAAAACAGGAGCATGTGGTTCAGTTTTAGATATAACAAATCATAAAAAATTAAATCATCAACCGGAAGTTATCTTTGGAGTTTTGGAAGAAGATTGTTCTCAGTTAATAAAAGATTTTTTTATAAAACTGCGTAAAAATAATAGGAGGTAGGGCTATATGGAAAGATACCCTGTACTTGAGTTTGATTTGAAGAAGCTATATAGGAATACAAGTATTGTAACGAAATTATGCAGTAGTAAGGGTATAAAGGTTGCGGGTATTATTAAAGGCTTTGGTGGAATTGTTGAAGGAGCAGAGGAAATGGTTAAGGGTGGTTGCTACCAAATAGGCAGCTCCAGAATAGAACAACTTAAATCTCTGAAGGAAAGGGGAATGGATGTACCCCTGCTATTGGTTAGAATCCCCATGATGTGTGAAATTGAGGACGTAGTAAAGTACAGTGACCTATGTTTAGTTTCAGAAAAAGAAACCTTGAATTTACTGAATAAGGAAGCTTTGAAACAAAATAAAACATACGGCATTATATTAATGTATGATTTAGGAGATTTAAGAGAAGGTGTATTTAGCTTAGAAGAACTTGTAGACCTAGCCCAATACGTGGAATATAAGTTGGAAAACTTATACCTTGAAGGAGTAGGTTCAAATTTGAGTTGCTACGGTTCTGTGGCTCCTACTAGAGAAAATTTAACTCTTTTAGCAAGAGCAGCTAGGGAAATTGAAAATAAATTAAACAGAAAGTTGAATATTGTGTCTGGTGGAGGAACAACGACACTTCCTCTCTTAGTAAGAGATGGCGTACCTAAGAAAATAAATCATCTTCGAATTGGAGAAGGTATTAATAATACCCAGGACCTACCCTTGTATTGGGACACGAATATAGAAGGATTAGATCCGGATGTATTTGTTGTGAAGGCTCAAATAATTGAGTTAAACGAAAAGCCTACCCATCCAATTGGACAGTTAATGGTAAATGCTTTTGGAAGTTTGCCTCATTATGACGATAAAGGGGTAAGAAAAAGAGCAATAGTTGCACTGGGAAATCAAGATGTGGGAGATTCATCTAAAATAATTCCTAAAGACAAGGATATAATTGTGCTAGGAGCCAGTAGCGATCACACTATATTAGATATTCATGATTGTAAGACCGAATATAAATTAGGAGATATAATCGAATTTAATGTTTTGTACCAGGCAATGCTTATGACGTCTTTGTCTGATTACATAAATAAAAAAATAATTAAATATTAGTTTAGGAGGTGAATACATGCCTATAGTTACTGTTGAAATGCTTAAAGGAAGAACTTTAGAACAAAAAAGACAAATGGCTAAAGAAGTAACAGAAGCTGTTTCAAGGTCTGTTAATTGTCCTAAGGAAAGCGTAAAAGTTATAATTAATGAAATGGATACTGAAAACTTTGCTGAAGCAGGGGTTCTAAGGTGTGACAAAAAATAATGGCGGAAGCCATTATTTTTTGTTCTTTTTATCATAAATAATATACAATGATGAATAATACTTTATTATTATCAAAAACTATTTTGAAAGGAGGCTCTATGAAAAAGTCAGTAATAATTATTATATTGACATCTTTATTTTTAACAGGCTGTAGTATAGCTATGGGAGATGTTGTTGAAATTGAAGTGGTCAATTTAATAACAGGAGAAAAAACTGTAATAGCTAAAGACAGTGAAGATGCAAGTATAATATTAAGTGGATTAAATAGAAAATCAAAAACTAATGATAGCTTTTCTCATTTGTTAAACTATGAAATTATATTAAAAAAAGATAAGGGTATGAGAAATTATAAATTGGCTTTTGATCTAGATAACCAGTCAGTTTATTTTATAGAAAATAATGGTGAATATAAAATTAAAGATAATTCTGCAAAAAAAATGCTATTAAGTAATGTTTTCTCATATATATATGTAGATGAAACTATTTATGATGGGCATGTAGTTTTAGACGGGAAAAAATATAGTCCTCAAATAGAATATAACTGGAATGTAAAAAATATTGATGGTTATTTCATCAACAGTACCGGAATTTTAAGGGGAAATTATGAAAAGAAAAATAAATTTCATATTTCTAATAATTCAATAGATTTAGAATTTGAAAAAATTCCAGATAATCAAACAATAGCTGTATATAGTGGCGAAAATTTAGTAAGCTCCGGTAGGAATATTAGAGAAGTTTTAGACAGGCTACAAAGTGATGGAGAATATATAGTTGAATGTGAAAGTCGCTGGCTATTGAAAGATAATGATTTTTACGGCAGCCAACAGTTAAAATTTTCTCTTGAAATAGATAGACCGGCTACTATAAATGTAGTAACGAAAGAAAATTTCCCGGGTAATATTTTGTTAGTATCTGTCGAAAATCTAAATGAAGATGAAACTATTGTTTTAAATACTGAAGTTGTTAAAACTGAAAACGCTATATATTCCTATGGCGATAAACATTATTTTATATATCCTATAGATCTTTATGCACAGCCAGGGGATTATCAATTAACTGCAGTAGTTAATGAAGGAAGAGAAGATGAATATATCTTGGAAGAAACATTAACTATTAGCAATAAGACTTTTAAAACCCAATACCTTACTGTAAGTGAAGAAATGAACGAAACTAATAATGATAATAAAGCTATATATGAATTTGCACAGTTAGTGAAGCCTGCTAGGACTAGATCTATTAAAGAAAAATTATGGGAAGGTACTTTTATTATGCCGGTGGAAGGTAGAATTACAACGGATTTTGCAGAAATACGATACGTTAACGATGAACCTTCCTCTTCCAGACATTCGGGACTTGATTTAGCTGCTCCTATAGGTACTCCTATTAAAGCTCCTAACAAGGGCCTAGTTGTATTTTCCATGGAAGGCCTACTTTCTCCGGGAAATACTGTGGTTATAGACCATGGAATGGGACTTTTTACTTCCTACTACCATTTGGATACTATTAATGTAGAAAAGGGTCAAGAGGTTAAAAAGGGAGATATAATAGCTACTGTAGGGACTACAGGATTTTCCACGGGACCTCATTTACACTATGCGGTTAGTATATATAACAGCTATGTAAATCCCTACCAAGTACTAAGTGGAGTAATTGATTGAAAATATAATTGTTTACCCTACTCAATTGTGCTATATAAGGCGACAAAGATAATTATTCCTTCAGAAATTCAAGGACTTGCTGGACTTTCAAAGGCACTAAAAGAAGTCATAGAATAAAAAATGCGCCATTTTGGCGCTTTCTTATTTAAATATATTTTTTGAAAAGGTAATTCTACTTCTACTCTGTATATATTTGTCTGATATAATTCCCTGTACTACTAAAACTACACCTAAGGCTACAATAATATCCCCTATACTTACTAGGAACCAATTTCCTATAGGAATTATTGTACCTAAAAAGCTTAAGTTTGCAGAATCAGATGATGTGAAGAATAGAAGTTTTTCATTATTTAATAGTTCCACTATTCCTGTTCCGTATATTTGTTCTGCAAGTTCGGGTGAAAGGGTAAATTTAAATCCATTGGCTAAAAATGACAAGAGGTTTAAAGTTATACCTATTAGTGGTACAAACATAAATTTTATGTTTAAGTTTGCAACTATAAACAATCCTGAAAATATTATTGAACTAATAAGGAATAGAGAATATAAAGAAGAATCATAATTATAGAGCCCTAAATTTATTACGATAATCCCCAAATAAAATAGGGCGGAAATAAAAATAAGAGGTCTGTAACTGAAGTAAACATACGATAGTCTGGATATTCTGCCTTTTCTTACATAGCCTATAATTATTCCCAAAATTAAAGCTTCAAAGAACATAACTACCTCCATGGCAAGAGCTACTATGATTTTACAATATTTATTACATTATATCAACTTTTTTTTGATAAATAAATCTATATTGACTGGGAAAAACATCTATGTTATTATTTTTTTAATTATTAAATACTTAGGAGGTATAAAATTGTTGGAAGGCTCGTTATGGGGTCCGTTGATTTTACAACACAATTCCTTTCAGTAATTTTAATAACTCTCTTGCTGTCCTATATAACTTTGGTTGTAGGTGAACTTGTACCAAAGAGGATAGCTATGAAAAATGCAGAAAAATTAGCCTTACTACTATCAGGCCTTTTATATTT
>JAAYRW010000173.1 GCA_012518555.1 Tissierellia bacterium | reverse complement strand
GAGGACAAATCCCTTTAACGGTCCGGCTCACAGGTTGCGTGTCAGCCTCTGGTGGTTTTGTACCACTTGGGTGATCGGCAAGTACTGTGTACGACCGCTGGATCCGTGGATATTGCGTGTTTTGAGATAGCTGAAAAGCCGATCTCCATTCGGATTCCAAGATCAGAGGCGGAGGCGGTCGCTGAGACCGTCTCCGCCTCTGCTTCTTGGAAGACATAGTCTATCCGTCAGCTTCAACACCTCATTGGCGACGGCGCAGGTAGTCCTCTTTCGCCTCCAGAGTAGAGTAGTCCCCCAAGGGAAAACTGACCGGCTCGCCCAAGGCGGCGGATTTATAGATGGCCAGGACCATCTCCACTGCTCTTAGCCCTGCTTCAGCGTCGATGTAGGGCTGTCTTCCTGTGCGAACGGCATCGGCGAAGTCTTTGTAGAGAGGAGAGTGTCCCTTGCCGTACACGGACTCGACCTTCTGAGAGGCCCCGTCTACCTCTGAGTCAGAATCGCTCTGAGCCGTGATCAGTGTTTCCACTTTGTTGATGGCAACACCACCCAGGCAGCAGGTGCCAGTCGAACCGAAGATATTGAGCGTCTCTTCAAGATTCGTGGGATAGATGCACGTGGTGCCTTCAATGATGCCCATGGCACCGTTGCGGAAACGAACGACTGCCGCCGCGGTATCTTCAGCTTCTATGGAGCGGAGGAAGGTATCGGTCTCTGCGTACACTCGTGCCGGCTCGCCAAGCATCCACAGCAACAGGTCGATACCATGGATGGACTGATTCATCAGGCAGCCTCCGTCATACGCGTAGGTACCTCGCCAGTCATCAGAGGAGTAGTAGCTGTTATCGCGACTCCAGCGTACGTTGATTGTTCCGTACAGCAGTCTGCCCATCTCACCGGCTTCCAGTTTGCTGCGCAGCAGTTGCACGGGTGGATTAAAGCGATTCTGATGACACAGGCCCAGCCTCAGATTGCGGGCTTCGGCTATTGCTTTCATACGCCGGGCATCCCTGGTATCCAGGGCCATGGGCTTTTCCACCAAGACGTGATTGCCGGCCTCAAGGGCATCGATGGCAATACTGGCGTGGGATCCGCTATCCGTGGCGATGGCGACGATGTCGACGGCCGGGTTGTCGAGCAGACAGCGGTAGTCTTGCACCACATGGACAGGCTCCGGGGTTATCTCGGGAGATCTTTTCGACAGTTCCTGCAGATAGCGGTTGCGTATGGCTTCGGCTTTGTCTTGCTTAAGATCACATGTGGCGATAAGACGCAAGTCATGGCCGTGGTCGGCCATGGCCATGGCATGGTTGGGTGCGACACGGCCGCAACCAACTAGCGCTACGCCAAGGCGGGGGTTTGACAAGTGAGGACTCTCCCTTCACTGACTTAGTCACATTCCGACTAGTTGGACGGATACACCAGAGCTTTTGACACTCAAAGGTGTTCTCCTGCAAGTGTCGGGACAGACTAGGGATGAACCAAAATCCGGGTGGGAACCTAAGGTGCGAGGGATTGCCGCCCCGGTGAAGGGAGTTGCTTGCATGGAAGGATACCCTTTTGCGGATCTCGATCCATCTGATGTAGAGGAGATCCGGGACTTGGAGCTACGGCTGACCCGGAAGAACGGTCGGGATGTTATACTCATCGCCTACCATGTGGAACAAGAAAAAGAAGACGGATTGCTCACGGCGCAGCTTTCTGAGCCCACGGAGTACGGTCCGGTAGTGACTGCTATGGAGAGCGGACTGCGGATGTAGAGCATGTTC
>JAAYRW010000069.1 GCA_012518555.1 Tissierellia bacterium | reverse complement strand
CCAGGACTTCTTCTAGGGGTTGTTCTTGGTGGATTTTGTATGTTATTCCAAGGGGGAGATGTGGGAGGTATCTTTGAAGCTATTCACTACGGTGTGGAAGCTGCCTCAGGTCATGAAATGGTTGACTCACTGCTATCCGGTGGCGGTATGGATGGAATGATGTGGACTATTTCACTTATTATGTGTGCATTAACATTCGGCGGTGTTTTAGAATCAACAGGAATGATGCAGACTATAGCTGGAACCATGCTTGAAAAAGCAAAGAGTACAGGTTCTTTAGTTCTTGTTACTGTTTTATCCTGCTTGTTTGTTAACGTTTTATGTGCAGACCAATATTTAGCTATTGCACTTCCTGGTAAAATGTTCAAGGATGAATACGCTAACAGAGGCCTAGCACCTAGAAACTTATCTCGAGCTTTAGAAGATTCAGGTACGGTTACATCGGCTCTTGTACCCTGGAACACCTGCGGAGCTACAATGGCTTCCTTCTTAGGTGTGGCAACATTTGCATATGCTCCATTTGCATTCTTTAATTTATTGAGTCCTATAGTTACTACAATTTATGGCTTTACTGGATTTTCGATTATGACAATGGAAGAAGATCCGGCATCTCCAGAATTTAAACATAAGATGAAACTAAAGAAATCTCCGAGAGAATTAGAAGAGTATATAGCAAATTATCAAGCTAGAACGAGAATGGCAGACTAAATATAATAAACAAAAATAACCTTGCAGTAAATGCAAGGTTATTTTTATAATAATAAATTGACATTTTTTAGCATTTGGTGTAATATATTGCATAAGTTTTAGGGGGTAGGTTATGTTTAATAGTGAATTAAATAAACTGAGAGAAAATGAGGATATAGAATCAGTCAGGCAAATATTCTTTGATAATATGGATAATATACAAGAATATAAAGAACAAATTCATATGCTTATAAAATTTTCTAAAGAAAACAAACTAAAAAGATCTGAAGCATGGGGCTACTATTTTTTAGGTTGTTATAATTTTGAAATATATAACTATGAAGCTGCAGTAAGGAACTTTCTAACTTCTTACAACATATTTGAGAAATTAAATAATAAGCATGAAACACCTTATCCATGTAAGGGATTAACAAAGACTTACTGTCGGTTAGGTCAGTTTAAATTAGCCAACGAATGGGCTTTAAAAGGAATGACATTTTGTGAGGAAACGGGAAATGAAGAAGCAATAGTATTATTTCTTATTAATACGGGAATAAATTATATCCAAATGAAGGATTATAGTAAGGCAAAGGAAATATTTGAAAGTATCAAAAGAATGAACTTAGACTTAACTTCCCGTCAAGGAATTTCATATATGATATCAATGGCTGAAATAGAAATAAATATAGGCAGTCTTGACAAGGGATTAACAATCATAGATGAATTACAAACTCAATCTTATAACCATGCTAATGAAAGCAAAATATTAAAGCTTAAAGCTATGGCCTTAGCTAAAAAAGGCCACTATGAAGCTGCAGAAGAGTACTATATAAATTCTTTAAATATCTCTGAAGATCATGGATTAATATATGAAAAGTGTTTCACAATCTTAGAGTTGTCAAAACTGTACACAGTTGTTGAAAATTATAAAAGAGCGACTGAACTTTTAGATGAAACTACTACAATTAGTTTAACATATAAACTTAAGACAATACTAAATGAAAGCTATTACTTAGCCTATGAAATTTACAAAAGACAAAAATTAACAGATATTGCTTTAGAATATTTAGAAAAACACATGAAGATAAAGGATGAAATGTATGACTATGAGCAAAATCAACTTATTGTAAAAATGAAATTAAAAAGTACAAAGTTAGAAGCAGAACAATACAAAGAGCTTTATAACAGGACGGAATTATTATCTACCATAGGTCAAAAAATCATATCCAATTTAAATATTAGTTCAATTATTAATATTATAAAAGATGAAATAAACAAACTTTTAAAGGCAGACTATTTCGGAATAGCTATATACGACAGTGAAAAGGATCAATCTACATATTACTTTACTAAAGAAAATTTGCAGGTTACCGAAACTTTGAAATATAGTAATGAAGATACTTTTGGAAACTATTGTATTAAAAATAAAGAAGATATAATTATAGGAAACAAGCTTAAAGAATACTCTAACTATCTAAAGAAAGCTCCAAGAATGATAGGTGGTTTTTCGGATGAAGATAAAGTTTCCTCCTTAATATACACTCCAATGATAATAAATGACAGGGTAGTAGGAGCTATGTCAATTCAAAGTACGAAGGAGAACCTTTACAATAAAGACGACTTAAATATATTGAAAATACTGGCAAACTATACTGCAATTGCAGTAGAAAATGCCATTATGTATAAGAAAATCGAAGATATTGCAACTTGTGATAATCTGACTAAATTTTATAATAAGATGGAAATTCTTAAGCTAGGAGACCTTATTTACGAAAAACATAAAAATAAGAAGCATAACTTTAGTGTCATTATGATGGATTTAGATAATTTTAAAGTTGTAAACGACACTTATGGACATATTTACGGAGATACAGCCCTAAGTCTTGTAGCAGAAGCAATATCTAAATGTATAAGAAGCAGCGACTATATAGGAAGATTTGGCGGAGATGAATTTCTGCTAATATGTCCCGGTACAGGATTAAGCGAGGCCTTGGATATAGCGGAGAGAATTAGGTCTACTGTTGAAAAAAAGCTCTTTTCATTAGGGGATGGCATCTATGTAAGTTTGACCTTAAGCTTAGGAGTCCATCAATCCGATGACCGGGATGAATGTTTTATAGATGTGTTAAAACGAGCCGATCAATACCTTTATCTAGCCAAAGATACCGATAGAAATATAGTAATATGCAAGTGAATAAGTTTAGAAAATATGTAAAGTATATTATTGAAAAAACTTTACATATTTTTTACATTCAGGGGGTTTGTTTTTTACTATGTAGGTATATATTTAGGACAAGACTATAGATAATAAAAAGGAGTAAATGAGTAATGAAAAGAAGTAAAGTATTTATTATATTAGCAGTTGTGTTAACTCTATCAATGATTTTTACAGGATGTACACAAGATGCATCACCGGAACAAGATACATCATCAGGACAAGAAACACCACCGGAACAAGAAGCACCAGTAGGACAAGAAACACCATCAGATGATTTTGATTATGATAAAGATATAACTGTAGTAGCAAGAGATGCAGCTTCAGGAACAAGAGGAGCTTTCCATGAAATAATGGAAATTATCCAAAAAGAAGGAGATACTGAAGTTGATAAGTTAGTTGTTGGGGCATTAGAATTTGATGGAACGGACAAAGTTATTACTGCTGTTGAAGGGGATTTATATGGTATCGGTTATATTTCATTAGGCTCTGTAAGTGAAAGAATAAAAGCAGTTGCTGTAGACGGTGCAGAACCTTCTGTTGAAAATGTACAAAGCGGTGCTTATTCCGTATCAAGACCATTCCTATTAGTTACAAAAGGAACTGAAAATGATCTAGTAAGAGATTTTCTAGATTTTACAGAATCAGTTCAAGGACAGGAAATTACAAATGACATGAATTTTATCGGAATAGTAGAGTCTCCTGTTGAGTATACATCTTCAGGTATGTCAGGTTCAATCAAGGTGGCGGGTTCAACATCTGTTGCTCCATTGATGGAAAAACTACAGGAAGCTTATCAAGAACTTAATCCTGATGTAGTTTTCGAAACTCAGGCTCAAGGTTCTTCTCAAGGTATAAATGCAGCTATGGACGGCTCTTATGATATAGGAATGGCTTCAAGGGAATTAAAAGATGAAGAGGCTGCAGAATTAAACAGATACGTACTTGCAATTGATGGCATTGCGGTAATTGTTAATAAAGATAATCCGAAAAGTGATTTAGCATCAGAAGATATTACAAACATATATACAGGTGGAATCACTAAATGGTCAGAAGTAAAATAATGCAGAAAACCGCTAAGTATAGCAATATCAGTGAAAAAATAATGCAGGCAATATTCTTTCTGTCTGCATTAATTTCAGTTTTAGCAGTACTTGCCATCTGCCTCTTTTTATTTTTAAGAGGTATTCCCGCTATTGCTGAAATAGGTATTTCAGACTTTATATTTAATGAAACCTGGGGACCTACAAACAAACCTCCATCTTATGGAATATTATCAATGATTGTAGGTAGCATCTATGTAACGGCAGGAGCTATCCTTATAGGAGTACCTATAGGTTTAATGTGTGCAATATTTTTGGCGGAATTTTGCCCAGATAGTGTATATAAAATAGTAAAACCCGCTGTAAACCTGTTAGCAGGTATTCCTTCCATAATTTATGGTTTTTTTGGGATGGAAATTGTGGTTCCCTTCGTAAGAGAAAACTTCGGTGGCAATGGCTACTCTGTTATGTCGGCTTCAATAATTTTGGGAATAATGATACTACCTACAATTATTTCTTTAAGCGAATCATCTATAAGAGCAGTCCCTGACAGTTATATGGAAGGTTCTTACGGTCTAGGCGCTACTAAGGAAGAAACAGTTTTTAAAGTAATAGTACCTGCGGCAAAGTCAGGAGTTTTAACATCAATTATACTGGGTATAGGAAGGGCAGTTGGGGAAACAATGGCAGTGGTTATGGTTGCTGGAAATGCTGTAATGCCTATCGATAGTATTGAACTGCTTAAACCTATAAGAACTCTTACTACTAATATTGTTACGGAAATGAGTTATGCTTCCGGACTTCACGAATCAGCTCTTATAGCAACAGGTGTTGTTCTATTTGTATTTATAGTTATATTAAATACTTCCTTAAGCCTTATTAAATCAAAAACTCAAAGAAATTAAGAGTGAGGATTACTATGGATAGAAATATAAGTAATTTAAGACAAAGAAAAATAAAATCCGCTATTTTTAAATCATTAGTATGGTTATGCGGAATGTTGACAGTTGGAATACTAGTATATATACTATTGTTTATACTTTTAAGAGGAATACCAAAAATAAACATGGAATTCCTGTTCGGCCAATATAATACTACTACGCTTTCTGCTTTTTCGTCTATTGTTGCTACAGTGCAGATGATTGTATTATCACTTTTAGTTTCTGTACCTATAGGTGTGTTTTGTGCCATATATCTTGCAGAATATGCTACGAGAGGAAATAAAGTAGTAAAGATTATAAGACTTGCAGTAGATACTTTAGCAGGGATTCCTTCAATTGTGTACGGTTTGTTCGGATTGATATTTTTTGTGAAAATTCTTGGATTCAGAGCGTCGATTTTGTCAGGAATTTGCACCATATCGATTATGATACTCCCAGTAATAATAAGTTCATCGGAAGAAGCTATAAAATCAGTTCCCGATATGTATCGTGAAGGAAGCTTAGGCTTAGGAGCAACCAGGCTTCGTACTGTTTTTCGCATCGTTCTTCCTACAGCAATGCCGGGAATTCTCTCGGGAGTAATACTTGCCATAGGACGTATTGTTGGAGAGACGGCAGCTTTAATATTTACCAGTGGAACAAATGTACTAAAAAATCCGACTTTAGATTTACATGCATCTCAGAGAACTCTTGCAATTCATATGTACATGCTTGCTAGTGAGGGCTTGCCTCATTCAAAGGATATGGCATTTGCTACAGGAGCAATTCTAATATTGGTAGTATTTTTGGTGAATTATGCAACAACAAAGGCTGCAGGCAGATTAGGGAGGCTAAATAATGAATGATAAAATTAAAATACAAAATATAGATTTGTTTTATGGAGAATTTCAAGCTCTAAAAAATGTAAATATGGACATTAAGGAAAATGAAATAACTGCCTTTATAGGACCTTCAGGATGTGGAAAGTCTACATTGTTAAAATCATTAAACAGGATGAATGATTTAATTGAAGGTGTAAAAATTAAGGGTAAAATCCTTTTAGATAAGGTTGATATATATAAAGATATGGATCCAACAGTTCTAAGAAGAAGAGTAGGCATGGTCTTCCAAAAACCGAATCCTTTCCCTATGAGCATTTATGAAAATGTAGCTTATGGTCCAAAAACTCATGGTATAAAACAAAAGTCAAAATTAGACGAAATTGTGGAAAAAAGCCTTCGTTCTGCGGCAATGTGGGACGAAGTCAAAGACAGACTTAAGAAAAGTGCCTTAGGGTTATCGGGAGGTCAACAACAAAGACTTTGTATTGCAAGGGCATTTTCCGTGAACCCGGAAGTTATATTGTTAGATGAACCTACGTCAGCACTTGACCCTATATCTACTATGAAAATAGAAGATTTATTAATTGAAATAAAAAAGAATTATACAATTGTAATTGTTACTCACAATATGCAGCAGGCAACGAGAATATCAGATAAAACGGCATTTTTTCTTCATGGAGAAATTATTGAATTTGATGAAACGGAAAAGTTATTTTCAATTCCTAAAAATAAAAAAACCGAAGACTATATAACAGGAAGATTCGGTTAAAAGGAGGTATTATGCGAAATAGATTTGATCAGGAACTAGATAAACTAAATCTCGAACTGATACAGATGGGAAGTTTAATCGAAAATGCAATTGAACTCAGTGTAAAGGCCTTGATTAATCAAGACTTATCATTGATTAAAAAAGTTAGTAAACTGGAAGACGAAATCGATGAAATGGAAAAAACTATTGAAGGTCACTGTTTAAGGCTTTTGCTTCAACAACAGCCGGTGGCTTCAGACTTGCGAATTATAAGCACTGCTCTTAAAATGATAACTGACATGGAAAGAATAGGGGACAATGCAGAAGATATAGCTGAAATTACTAAGTACATGGCCAATCAAAAATTTATCAAAGACATTGTCCATATTCCTAAAATGGCAGAAGCAACTATTAGCATGGTAAAAAGAAGTGTGGACGCCTTTGTTAATAAAAATAAAGAATTAGCAGAAGAAGTATGTGCTTCAGACGATATTGTGGATGAATTATTCCATGTAGTAAAAAAAGAACTAATAGAAAAAATACAAGAAGATACAGCTAACGGAGAACAAGCAATAGATTTAATTATGATTGCAAAGTACTTTGAAAGAATAGGAGACCATGCAGAAAATATAGCAGAGTGGGTTATATTTTCCATAACAGGAGAACATCGTAAGATGCCCTAACCCCATTTCTCAGAGTATTTTTTCTGAGAAATGGTAGGTAGGTCATTCGCACCGAATTCCCAATTTATGCGACGTAAGGAGCAAATAAATTGGTGAATGAGACTGCGAGATGCCCT
>JAAYRW010000068.1 GCA_012518555.1 Tissierellia bacterium | reverse complement strand
TAGATGAACCTACTGCTTCATTAGATAAAGATAGAATAGCCATTTTATCAGGTCTGTTAAACAATTTAAAAAATAAAAAAATCGGTATGCTAATAATAAGTCATAATGATGATTTTATAAAAAACCATGGAGATAGAATTATAGAGTTAAAAGGGGGAAAAATATATGAATAGTTTAGACCCTCGAACGAAATTGTTGATAGTATTAATTCTGTCATCTCTTGGGATTATTTATAATAAAGTTACTACACTGTTGTTTCTATTGATTTTAGCTATATTAATTGCAATTATGTGTAAAAGTAATTTAAAATCCGTGTTTTTTAGAATTAAAAAGTTACTTTATCTTTTAATTTTAATTTCTTTATTTCAAAGTCTGTTAACTAAGGAAGGAAATCCAATTTTAACTATTGCTAGCATAAATATTTTGACGGATTATGGAATTTTAAGGTCTTTGGAATTTATACTTCGTATGGGAATAATAATAGTTTCAGCTGCAATTATAACAACTTCTTCTAGTAGGAAAATTATACAAGCTTTAATTCAATTGAAAGTCCCCTATGAAATAGCTTTCATGGTATCAATAGCAATAAGGTTTTTGCCTATCTTCAAGGAAGAAATGACGGATATGCTCATTGCCCTACAGCTAAGAGGTATAGATTTTAAAAAAATAAAGATGAAGGAAAAAATATATATTTATAAATATATTTTTCTTCCAATAACAACTAACTCAATAATGAAAGCTAAGGAACTTGCTGCAGCTATGGAAATGAGAGCTTTCAGAGCCTATCCTACAAGGACTAGCTACATGCTGCTAAAAATGGATACAAGAGATTATTTGTTTATAGCTTTAAGTATTGTTGTTTTGTTTATTACTGTTCAGATAGCTTAAGATTATTAAAACTACAAGGAGGCAGAATGAAAGTTTTTTCTGTAATCGGAATATCTAAATCCGGCAAGACTACAACTATAGAAAATATAATTAAAGAACTTACTAATAGAAATTATTCAGTAGGTAGTGTAAAAGAAATTCACTATGAAAAGTTTAAAATGGATACAGAAGGTACTAATACATATAGACATAAAGAAGCAGGTTCCCAGTTAGTTACTGCAAGGGGAATTTACGAAACAGATATATTGTTTCAAAGACAATTAACTATAGATGAAATTTTAAGTTTTTACCATCAAGATTTTGTTGTCTTAGAAGGGGTAGGGGATAAGAATATCCCTAAAATAATAACTGCTCATACAATAGAGGAAATAGAAGAACGATTAGATGAAGATACATTTGCAATTTCAGGTCGTATATCTAATTCTAGGGAAGACTATAAGGGTATTCCCGTAATAAATTCAAAAACCCAGCTTGATAGATTAGTAGATTTAATTGAAGAAAAGGCTAAAGACAGACTAACAAAGAAAGAAGAATGTAAGTCTGTTACTCTAAAAATAAAGGGAAAGGAAATAGCTATGGTTCCCTTCGTTGAAAATATTTTAATAAATATTGTTGAAGGATTTACCCAGGAACTAAAAGGTTATGATCCGGAGGGAGATATAGAAATATGCATCAAAAGGTAAAGCTTATTAGTAAAAGGAACCAGGTATATCGGGTCTTAAGAGGAGGGAATACATATATTTTAAAGAAGTTTAACAATATTGACAGCTATAAGAGGGAAGAAGAGCTATTAAATCTTTTAAAAAATGCAGGAGTAAAGGTACCATCTATAATTTATAAAGAAGAAAATTGCTTACATATAGAAGATTTAGGAAGTTTTACACTTTTGGATTGGTATGAAGATCAGGAAAAGTCAAATACACTTACTGAAAGTATGGTCTACAAGCTTTGCTACTGGCTAAAGGATTTTTATAAGGCTGTTTACGACTATTATAATGAAGAGCTAATCTTACAGGATGTAAATTTTAGAAACTTCCTTATTTTTGAAGATGATATATATGGAATAGATTTTGAACAAGTAGCTAGGGGCACTTTTTGCCAAGATATAGGAAGGTTTTCTGCCTATGCCTTAACCTACGATCCGGTTATGACTCAGTGGAAAATTAATTTCAGAAATAAGTTTATCAATATAATGTCAAAAGAGTTAAATTTAGATAGGGAAAAAATAATCTCAGAAGAAAAAAAGGAGTTATTAGCTATTGAAAAAAGAAGAATAAAAAGGAGGAAGATATGAGAAAAACATTGCTTATACTTTTGATTGTAGTTATTTTAACACAAATAATGACAGGGTTTTCACTAACCCAAGGTCTGCAGGAAAATATTGAGCAGGAAGATATTGATAGAAATGAAGAATTCCTCAAGGAAGTAGAGTGGCATGGCGAATACGATGTAATAGTTGCAGGATACGGAGGAGCAGGGGCTACAGCAAGTATTGAAGCAGCTGATAAAGGTGCTAAGGTACTTCTGGTGGAAAAAGCTCCAAAAGGGGAAGAGGGAGGAAATACTCGCTTTGCAGGACAAGGGGTTTTAAGTATCGATAAGGAAGATATTGATAAAGGGATTGAATATTTTAAACATCTTCGAGGAAAATTTAATACGCCCAGTGATGAAATGATAAGAGCATACCTAGAGGTAGGCAGCGAAAATTATAGTTGGCTTAAGTATTTAGGAGCAGAAAATATTACTGTTTCACCTTTCCAAGAGTATGATTATCCTGGGGGAGAAGTTATGGATTCAATGTTAATAGATGGGGAAGCCTGGACTAGTTCGCTGTATAGAAGATTGCAAGATGCTGTTGAAGAAAGAAGTGACTCTATAGACCTATGGTATGAGTCTCCAGCAGTAGGACTTATCCAAGACCCTAAAACGAAAATAGTCCATGGTGTAAAAGTTGAAAATAAGGGCAATATATTAAACATTCGTGCAAAATACGGAGTAGTCCTCTGTACAGGAGGTTTTGAAAATAATCAGCAAATGATTCAAGATTATTTACAACTACCCTACGCTTATTCAAAAGCAGCAAGGTATAATACGGGAGACGGAATTAAGATGGCAATGGAAGTTGGGGCTAATTTATGGCATATGAGTAATATTGCCGGTCCAGATTTAAATGTATTAAATCCAGAAACTAACACTACATTTGCTTATGCTATTCAAGGAAGGAAGGATATTTTAAGTACAGGTTTTGCCACGCAAAATGTTATTTTTGTAGGAGCAGATGGGACAAGATTTACAGATGAATCGGTGCTACCTAATCATGGTCATGTGGATTTCCACGGAAGTTGGAGACAAATGCCCTTATCCCTTCCAGCCTTTGCAATTTTCGACGAAACAGCTCGCCTTTCACAAGCAGTTTATCCAAGCTGGAGTGAAGGAAATCTAGAAGAAATTGAAAAGGGACTTATAATAAAGGCAGATACCATTAAAGAATTAGCGGAAAAAATCGGAGTCCACCCTGTAAATTTACAAAGACAAATAAGAGAATATAATAGCTATTGTAGAAATAAAAAAGATCCTATGTTTGGCAGAGCTAAGGATACATTAAAAGCAATAAATAAAGCTCCCTACTATGCTATGGAATTAGTACCGTCTTTCACCAATACTCAGGGAGGACCTGAAAGAAATGAAAAGGGCCAGGTAATAGATGTAAGAGGCAATGTAATTCCCCACCTCTATAGTGCCGGAGAGTTAGGTTCAATGTTTTCAGGTATTTACCAGGGTACAGGGAATTTAGGAGAATGTGTGATTTTTGGACGAATTTCAGGAAGAAATGCAGCTAAAAATAAAGATACGGTTATTACTGAGTCTGTTATGGTAGATAGAGAACCTGTAATCCCTAGCTGGCAAGAAGCGGAAGAAATAGTTCTTCAATCAGGAGAGTTTGCAGGTGAAGATAGAGGAATAGGTGGTCCTATTAAAGTGAAAGTAAATATGAAAAATGATAAAATAACCGATATTGAAGTAGTTTATCACAATGAAACTAAGGGAGTAAGTACAAATGCCATAGATACAATCATTTCATCAATTATTGAAAATCAAACAACAGAAGTAGATGCTGTATCCGGTGCTACGGTTACTAGTAAAGCTCTAATGAATGCCGTTAAAAATGCTTTAGAAAAAACAGAATAATTATTTAATTACCTCCTTGAAAATTAGGCTTGGGCACGCCTAAAAAAAGATTGACAAATTATAACAACCATTCTATAATAGTAGTATAGTTAGGGCGTGCCTAAGAACTATGTGCAAACGCTATCAAAATAAAGGAGGGATTTTATGTTATACGGTTATGCGGGGAAAATGCTTTTTGTTGATTTATCTAGTGGAAAAATTGAAGAAAAGGATGTAACAAAAGAACTAGCAGAAAATTTTATCGGTGGATATGGTTTTGGAGCAAAGATTTTGTATGAAATGATGCCTGCCGGGGCTGATCCTTTAGGACCTGAAAACGTTTTAGGATTTACAACGGGTCCTGTAAGTGCTAGCAGGGCATTTTTTGGAGGAAGATTTACAATCGTTCATAAATCACCAGTAACAGGTGGTTGGAACGATGCAAACTCAGGGGGATATTTTGGGCCTGAACTTAAGAAGGCTGGCTATGATGCTTTGTTTGTCAGTGGAATTTCTGAAAAACCTGTCTATATTTATATTAATGATGGAAAAGTTGAAATAAGAGATGCAAGTCATCTTTGGGGAATGAATACTAAGGAAGTTTGGGAAGCCTTGAAGGAAGAAACTAAGGAGCCAAGGCTTAGAATTTCTGCTATCGGAACAGCAGGAGAACGTTTATCCCTTATATCTTGTCCTATTAACGACGGTCATAGAGCCCCTGGAAGAGGCGGGGGAGGAGCGGTAATGGGTTCTAAGAAATTAAAAGCAATTGCCGTTAGAGGAACTAAGGAAATAGCTGTAGCTGATTCTGAAAAAATCACAGAAATTAATAAAAAGGTAAGTGCTTCTTTAAAAGTTAGTGAGTTGGGTAAAGCCTTCGGTACTTATGGGACAGGAGTAGGTACTGCAGCTTCCGCCTTAAGTGGAGATTCGCCAGTGAAAAACTGGGGTGGAGTAGGTCTTGTAGATTACGGTGAAGAAGAAGCTCAAAAATTGGCAGGAGCGACCCTCGATAGATATAAAGTTAAAAAATACAACTGTGCAAATTGTCCTTTAGGCTGTGGTGCTGTCTACAAGGTAGATGATGGAAGGTGGCCCTTAGAAGAAACCGAAAGACCTGAATATGAAACGGCCGCATCTTTTGGCTCAACTTGCCTTTGTAGTGAAGAAGATGCTGTATTAATGTGTAATGAACTTTGTAATTTATATGGATTAGATAGTATTTCTGCCGGTATGACCATTGCTTGGGCTATGGAATGTTATGAGGCAGGTTTATTAACTAGGGAAGATTTAGACGGAATTGATTTAACTTGGGGTAATGGAGAAGCAATGGTAGAAATACTACACAAGATGGGTAAAGGAGAAGGTTGTGGGG
Organism: Tissierellia bacterium; assembly: GCA_012518555.1. GTDB lineage: Bacteria > Bacillota > Clostridia > Tissierellales > Sedimentibacteraceae > Sedimentibacter. Next base: position 4,695 of record JAAYRW010000068.1, on the reverse strand, counting down.
CGGTATTAACTAACGGAACAGTTTATGCTGCAAAACATTGGGGAGTGGGAGAAGAATTCCTACAGACTGCCTCCGGTATAGAACTACCTATGCATGATCCGAAATTTGCTCCGGGATTAGCCAGAACTTACAAGTATGATCCTACTCCTGGTAGACATACTAAAGGAGGAGCCGGTTTCCCACAAATGATGAGTACAGACCCAAGTAAGTATATCTATGAAGGTACGGGAGAGCTAGATGTACAAATAACTGCCAACACTGAAGTTATGAATGCCAGCAGTATTTGTATGTTCAATGGTTTTGTAGCACCGCCAGAAGCTCAAAATGAATATTTAACCGCTATTACAGGAGTGGACTATACTGACGAGAAAAAAGCTTTTAATACTGGCATGAGAATTTACTTTATGCGACATGCCTTTAACTTAAGAGAAGGATTTAAACCAGCAGATTTTGATATAGCTCCAAGATCCATAGGTAATCCTCCTCAAGAGGAAGGACCTTTGAAAGGAATTACTGTAGATGAAGAATTATTAAGTAAGAATTTCTTTGAAACAGCCAAAATAGATCCTGAAAGCGGAAAACCGGATATAGAATATTTAAAAGAAATAGGTCATTTAGATGAGCTAATAGAAGATCTATATGGCGTTACAGAATTAGCATAAAGACTATAAGGCTGTCTAAAAGGCAGCCTTATGTTACAAAGGAGTATTATGGTCAGAAAATTTCATTATAGATATATAGTTGCTTTTACATGCTTTATAATTGCATTTTTTTATGTAGGATACGGTAATAATTCAGCCAGTTTATACCTAGTGCCTGTAACTAGTCACTTTAATTTCACTAGAGCTGAATTTTCATTGGTTTTTAGTATTGTATCCATAGTAGGTATATTTGCTAATCTTGCATTTTCCTCTCTATACAGACGTTTGGGAATTAATAAATTAGTTGTTTTTGGAACTGTATTAAGTGCTTTAGGTTATTTTGTATATTACAAATCAACTAAGTTGTTGCATTTTTACACGGGGGCTTTTTTGTTCGGAATAGGATTTACATATGCAAATATGTTATCTTTTTCAGTAATAGTTAATAGCTGGTTTACTGAAAATAAGGGAATAGTTTTCGGTTTGATCTCTGCAGGTAGCGGATTTGGGGGTTCAGTTATGAGCCCTATAATGGGGTATATAATATCGGTTCATAGTTTCAAAACAGCTTATTTATTAACTTTTATTATTTTATCTGTTTGTGTTATTCCAACGGCCTTGTTTATAAAAGAAAATGATAATTTTGAATATGAGGGGGTAGTGGATGAAGTTATAACAAATAGAAAAACAACCAGTGAATTATTAAAAGAAAAACCAGTTGTATTAGGTCTTACGGTTATATTTTTAATGGGTTTCTTAATGGCTCCTTGGTTAAATGTAGTAGCATCCCATTTAATGGATAGAGGTTTCGATGGAATGTTTGCATCCCAAATATTAAGTGGCATACTATTTATTATGGGATTTTCAAAGATTATAGTTGGAAGTATTTATGATAGAATTGGTATAAAAGGTTCTATAAGTATTTGCTTAGTGTCTTTTGTATTTAGCGGATTTCTTTTACTTATTGTGAAGAGTAAATTTATAGCATGGGTTTTTGCTGCTTTTTTCGGAATTTCTCTAAGTGCGCTTTCTGTACTCTTACCCTTGTTCACATCCGCCATAGCAGGAGAAGAAAATTTAAATAATATTATAGGGATAGCTTCCGCTCTTATTGCTTTAGGAATGGCCCTAGGCACTCCCTTAATTAACATTACCTATGATTTAACAGGAACAAATAATATTATACTTTTAATATTTACTATCTTAGGAATTTTCAACATGCTTCTTACTATTTATGTATTAAACAAATGTGAGCTGGAAGTAGAATTACTGGAGCAAACTAACTAAGGAGGTGGTCCTTTGGAAGTTAAATTAAAATTCTTGGGTAGATTGGGAAATGAAAAGCCTTATAGTATTGAGTTAGAAGAAGGCACAGATTTAAAAGGGCTTTTGAAAATAATGGAAGATAAGTATAGCTTCGGGATAATGACTACTATTAGAGAATCGGTATTTTTAGTAAATAAATCAAAAATAGAATTAAATACAGTTTTAAAAGACGGTGATGAAGTAATGATTTTATCAGTGTTAGGCGGTGGCTAATAGTAATAAGGATAGTTTCTTAAGAGAGGGAACTATCTTTTTTTTATAAATTTTTCTTGACAGTCTTTAATAATCAATGGTATATTGCTATTGATAATGATTATCAATATCGATAACGAAGTAGGGGCGAAAAATGAAAAAATGGCATCTTTTTCTTTTGTTAATTATATTATCAATAATTTCATTGTTAGTAGGCGTAATAGATATTAGTTTAGGAGGAATTCTGTCTTTGAAGACTGATGATATTCAAATTTTGCTTTTAAGCAGGCTTCCAAGGCTTATAAGTATTATTACTGCCGGTGCTGGTATGAGTATTTCTGGCTTAATAATGCAGCAGCTAAGCAGAAATAAATTTGTTTCTCCGACTACGGCAGCTACAGAGGATTCAGCGAAACTTGGTGTTTTGGCAGCAATGATTTTGTTTCCGGCAATGGGAAGCTTTTATACTATGATTGTTTCCTTTATATTTTCTATTGGAGGAACATACTTATTTATGTTAATAATTAGGAAAGTTAAATTTAAAAACTTAGTCTACGTTCCTTTAATCGGAATTATGCTTGGAAATGTAATCGGTTCTATATCTACCTACTTAGCTTACAGTTATGACGTAGTTCAAAACATATCTTCATGGTTGTTAGGAGATTTTTCAATGATTATAAAAGGAAGATATGAACTTTTATATATAAGTATTCCATTAATAGTTATTGCATTTATTTATGCTAATAAATTTACTATTGCTGGCATGGGGGAGGATTTTGCTAAAAACTTAGGACTTAATTACAAGCAGGTTATGAATATAGGACTTATTATCGTATCTTTAATATCTTCTTTAGTAATTATAACTGTAGGTAAAATACCTTTTTTAGGATTAGTCGTTCCAAACATGGTATCTTTACTTAAGGGAGATAACACCAAAGAAAATATTAGTGTAACTGCTTTATTCGGTGCAATTTTCCTTTTAGTATGCGATATATTCGGCAGACTCATTATTTATCCTTACGAGCTGTCAATAAGCCTTACAGTGGGAATTATAGGAAGTATTATTTTCCTCTATTTAATAATAAGGGGGAAGAGTAATGGTTAATAGAAAAAATAAAATATTAATTATGCTTGGAATTATTTCTGTAATATTAATATTGTTATTTGTATTTATAGGTGTTAATGATAGAAATTTCAATTACTTTATGTCTAGGAGAATACCTAAAATAGCGGCAATTGTTCTTACAGGAGTAGCTATAGCGGTGTCTTCCACAATATTTCAGACGGTTACTAACAATAGGATATTGACACCAAGTGCCTTAGGGCTAGATTCTTTATACTTGTTAGTACAGACCTTAATAGTATTTTTATTTAGTTCCTCTAACATTTTTGTAGTTAATAAAAATGCTAATTTTATTTTGTCAGTAATGTTAATGTTATTGTTTTCAGGACTTTTGTTTAAGTTTATTTTTAGTAAGGAAAATTACAACATTATAATGCTCTTGTTAATTGGAATGGTCTTTGGCACTTTATTTCAAAGTATTTCTTCATTTATGCAAATGGTTCTGGATCCTAATGAATTCCTATTGGTACAGGACAGGATGTTTGCAAGTTTCGACAAGGTAAATACAAAAATACTTTATCTTTCTTCTATAGTCTTAGTAATAATAATAACTTATGTTTATAGGAAGTCTAATATTTTGGATGTAGTTTCTTTAGGAAAAGAACAGGCTATAAATTTAGGTATTAACCACAGAAAAGTAATGAAAACAATTTTGTTTTTTGTTTCCATATTAGTTTCCCTAGCTACTGCCTTAGTAGGGCCTATAACATTCTTAGGGATTCTATCTGTTAATTTATCACGAGAAATACTAAAAACTTATGAGCATAAATACTTGCTTGTTGGTTCTGGGTTAATAGCCGTCATAGCATTGGTAGGAGGACAATTATTAGTAGAGAGAATATTGAATTTTAGCACTCCCATAAGTGTCATTATAAATTTTATTGGAGGCATATATTTTATATATTTATTGTTAAAGGAGAATTTAGCATGATAGAAATAAAAAATATTAGTAAAAGTTACGGGGACAAAAATGTGGTGGATAATGTTTCAACCGTAATTAGGAAGGGTAAAATTACATCTTTTATAGGTCCTAACGGAGCCGGTAAAAGCACTTTGCTTTCAGTAATTAGCCGATTAGTTAATAAAAAATCTGGAGAAGTTATTATTGATGGTAAAAGGTTAGAAGATTGGAAAGATTTAGAATTGGCAAAGAAAATTTCCATTTTAAAACAAACCAATAATGTTAATATTCGGTTAACAGTTAAAGAGTTGGTAAGTTTTGGAAGATTCCCTTATAGTCAAGGAAATTTGACAAAAGAGGATGAAAAGATTATAGAAAATTCAATAGAATATATGAAGTTAAATAACTTGAAGGATAAGTATTTAGACCAATTAAGTGGAGGTCAAAGGCAAAGAGCTTATATTGCCATGGTTTTGGCTCAGGATACAGACTATATTTTGCTTGATGAGCCT
>JAAYRW010000067.1 GCA_012518555.1 Tissierellia bacterium | reverse complement strand
GATTATGAAAATCCATTGAATAATGTCCGTTCTTGTAAATTAAAGGATTGTATACAATTTCTCTCTTTAACCTTCTTACAGCCTGCTCATATCGATTATATACCGGTGGTTGAACTATTATCCCATTACCTTCTTTAGTAAATCCTCTAACTGTAGTGGCAACAGAATGTATGGTGCCATAAGTGGGAATTATGGATTCTTTTTCTATATACCAATTTCTTTGATTTTTCATCCACCACATTATGCTGCTATAATATTCACTATCTGCAATAGTAAACCCAAATAGACCGTTTTCAACTCTTTTTTTAAGTGCTTCAATAATTACGGGAGCCGTTTTAAAATCCATTTCAGCGCCTGCATAACTTATTACACCTTTATCTTTTACTTGGTCTGATGAAAATATATACTTCATATTACCTAGTGATTTTCTGTCAACCAATGTATCAAAGTCAAACTTCATTAGTTCATCTCCTCGTCATATATGTCTTAAATTTTCACAAAAGTCTAAAAGAAGCTGAATACCTTACCTTAATTTTATTCCAATTCTCTTATATATTTATAAATTGTGTTACGTGATAAATTAAGTCTTTCAGATATATATGGAACTGATTTTTGAAAACTAAAAGCATTTTGCTCTTTTAAAAGGGATATTAGCCTTAACCTATCAGCTCTATTGAGTCTTTCCACGGGTTTTCCTATATGTTCTAAGCAATTGTCAAAAATGGAGGATAGCTCGTTACTGCTATCTTCCTTAATAGCTTCATGTAGTTCTGTAGAAACTTTAAGGAAGTCATCCTGTAGTTTATGAAATTCATAGAAATCAGTTATGTCGAAATTTATTCCGAAAGCATAGTGGTAATCTTCACCTTTCAAATGAAAAGTAGATGATTTAATCCTTTGTCCTCTTTTGCTTATAACTAAATGATTTACATAATCTTTATCTAAATCTATATCTTCACTGGCTGAAATATTTCCGTATATATCTTCTGTAGAACCTATTTTCCTAGAGGATACCTGTCCATTGCTAATATAGATAATAGGATGGTTGGGTACACTCATATCGTGTATAAGGGTTTCACATTTATGCCCAAAGGTTGTAGAAATACCATCAGACAATCTTTTTAAAAAATTGAAAGCTTCTTGTTTATCCAGCGAAAAAACCCCCTTTATAATAATTTTTCAACTTTACCGTCTTTTATAACTGACAGAATATTTTTTGAATCTTCTAATAAAGAAATTTCCTCTATGGGATTTCCTCTAACGACTACTATATCAGCTTTCATTCCGGATAATAGTCTTCCTATTTGATTGTTCTTTACTAAGGGTGAACTGTTAACAGTGGCAGCCTTAATAGCTTCTAAGGGTGTAAGTCCGGCCTTCACAAGGGATACAAACTCCTTGCCGTTATTTTTATAAGAAGTATTTTCCGAGTTAGAAAAATCCGTTCCGTAGGCAATTTTTATATTTGCTTTTCTTGCCATTTCTATACTTTTTAAATGATACTCTATACCTTCCATACCTTTTTCAACCATGTAGTCAGGCAGTCCTTTGTAAGTTGGAAATCCTAAAGATATACTTATAGTAGGCACTAAGGTTGCATCATTTTTTACCATAAGTTCAATACATCTATTATCTAATTTGATTCCGTGTTCTATACTTGTAACTCCGGCCAGCAAAGATTGATAAGTTCCTTCAGTACCGCTGCAATGGGCTGCCACGTAAGTTCCCTGTCTTCTTGTTTCTTCAACTATTACCTTTAGTTCTTCCATTGAAAATTGTACATCATCTAAGGCATCTGACATGGAAGAAACTCCTCCTGTTGCACAAATCTTAATAAACTGGGCACCTATTCTAAATTGTTCTCTAACTCCTTTTAAACATCCATCTACTCCATCTACTAGGTAGCCGATAGGGTCTTCTTCTTTTAAATATTCCTTGGATAAGTAAGTGTTACTATCAGAATGGCCGGCAGTTATTCCTAAAACTCGTCCACCAGGAAATACTTTTGGTCCTTTAAGCTTACCTCTTTCTACTCCTCTTTTTAAGGCAGGGCCGAAAATACCCATATCTCTTATAGTTGTAAATCCAGCATTAAGTAATATTTCCATATGGTTTGTTGCATTGATTAACCTATCGTAATTGTTAGCTTTTCCAAATCCATAAGTTCCCGATTCCCTACCTGTAATATGAGTATGACAATCAATAAATCCTGGCATTATGGTTACATCCTCTTTAAACTTTATTTCCTCATATCCAGCTTTGTCCCATTGATTTTCTCTTCCTACAAATACAATTTTATCCTTTTTTACTGCAATAATACCATTTTCAATTACTTCATCATTTTCACAAGTAATAATTCTTCCCTTAATAGTAAACAATTTTTCCCTCCTATCCTGCATTAACGTTTAAATTAGTCACAATTACACTAGGTGAACCAATGCAATAACTTTTTTTGAGGAATTCCTCTATATAAATGTCATTTCCTACTTCCTTGATATTTTTAAATAGATCTATAAGGTTGCCGGATATGGTCATTTCAGTAATGTTTTCCGCCTTTTTTCCATTTCGTATAAGGCTGCCTCTGCAAGGAATTGAAAAGTTTCCTGATGAAATATTAATAGAATGGAAAACGTCATAGGATTCGGTTATATATATTCCGTCCTTTAATTGTTTCAGCAAATCTCTTCTATCTTTTTTTCCAGGCTTTATATATAATATTTTAGGAACAACGATTATATCTGTGGGGATAGTACCACTTAAAAGAGCGTACCTGCCGGCATTTCCTGTAGGTTTATGGCCCACGGAATGAGCAGTTAAAATATTGTGCATAAGTCCTTTTAAATATCCATTTTCCACTAATATATTTTCCCCTGCTTCTGTACCTTCACAGTCAAAACGATAATGGTATCCTGTTTTATGGTGGGCAGGAGAATCTATAAGGGTGAAGGCAGCTGAGCCGATGGTAGAATTTAATCGACCTGTCAAGGCACTGTCAGAATACTTTATGCCGCTAAACAACTGCCATGCAGTCATCATAATGTTTACCATAACGGATTTGTCCAAGAGACAAGAATAGACTCCGCTTTTATATGATCTTGCATTAAATTGACTTTCTAACTGATTTATTACTTGGTCTATTATATCTTCCATATCTATATCCCTATATTGTCTTCCGGACATAGCATTAGATAAGTTGTAAACTTTGTCTTGGTATTTAGCAACTATATGGGCAGATAGGTAAGATACTTTTCTTTCATATCTTTTATCTAGTCCGTAAGAATTAAGAATAGAAGATCTATTAATATCAGTCCTTGACTCTACAACAACACTTTCGATACTTTTATGGCTTTTTAAGAGTTTTTCTTCTAGTAGCCTTGCATAGTTTACCATCTCTTGTAAATTAACTGTGTTTTCTGGCAAAACTTCATAACGACCTTCTTTATTTAATATATTTAAATTAGAAAACTCAATATCTAAAGAATTATTGTATGCTTTAGTAATTAGGTCTTTAGGATTTTCGTTTAAATCTTGGGTATAGGCAAATCCTGTTTTTTCTCCCGATGCTCTAACGAAAACTTCCGTAATATCTGAATAGGAATTTCCTGCAACTTCCTTTCCCGTAACTTTTACTAGGTATGAAGTATTTTTTTCTATGTTAAATTCTGCATTCTTAATGTGTGGAGGTAACTCCTTTAGAGCTATTCTGCAGCTTTCTAAATTTATCATATTATTTTCCTCCTACAAACATATTACTGATTCTCATTCTCGGTTGAAAGCTGGTAACGGGACATAAACCTGAACTTGCTCCGCAAAAGCTTCCGTCCTCAGTCACTAGTTTCTTACCTACTCTATCTACCTTCTTTATTAATTCTATACCTCTTCCGTTAAGAATTAATCCTTTAAGTCTCTTAGTAATCCTACCTTCTTCTATAAGGTATCCTTCTTTTACAGCTATGGAAAATTCTCTTCCTCCTGTTCCTCCTCCAAGTTTCTTAACGAAAACTCCTTTTTCAACAGAAGATATCATTTCATCTTCACAATCTTCTCCTGCTTGTAAGTATGTATTTGTCATCCTTGATGTAGGGGCAAAAGTATAGCCTTGTCTCCTACCGCTGGAAGTTGAAGGCATATTCAAAAGTCTTCCCCCAAGTCTATCTACTAAGTATCCTTTAAGGATTCCCTTTTCTATAAGAACATTTCGTTTAGTTGGATTACCTTCATCGTCTATTGCAGCAGAACCGTATAAGCCGGCAATAGTTCCATCATCCACTAATGTAACTTTGTCAGAAGCAACCTTTTGTCCTATAAGTCCTTCAAAATCACTGCTGTTTCTTGCAATTGCATAAGATTCCAACTGGTGTCCACAAGTTTCATGCCAAAAGGTTCCGCAGTTACCTCCCTCAAAGACTACTGGAACTCTGCAGCTTTCAAAGGGAACTGCATCTATATTTCCTACTAAGGAAGTAATGAAACTATGTGCAAAATCTAAATATTCTTCATTATTTTCAAAGGCTTCAAAACCTTTAGCCTTAGTAAAGTCTTCCCATTCGTCGTAGTAGCTACCTTCTTGTCCAACAGTTGCTCCAAGTCTAATTTTACTGTTTATTCTTCTGTCTACAGCATGAAGACCTTCACTATTGTATATTGCAATTTTTTGATCATTATCGAAGTAGGTGGAATCCATATTAATAACTCTCTTATCGATTTTATAAGAATAGTCTGTTATTTCCTTAAGAATGTCAATCTTTTTATTGTGAGCTATTAATGAAGGCAAAGTTTTAATTGGATTAGGATTAATAGATTTACTACAATTAAAATTTATATTATTTAATTTATTTGAACTTTGTTTATTAGCTAAAAATTCAGCTCCTACTTTAGCAGTTTCAAGTAATGAACTTTGTGATAAATCATTAGTATGTAGGTATACACTACGGCTACCTAATAATATATATATACCAACACCTTTTATTCTACTTGTTGTAATAGCGGTAACTTTATTTCTCTTGTAATTTATTCTTAATTCATCCTTATCTTCTAAGAAAATCTCTGCAAAGTCTCCCCCTGTAGATAGGGCTGTTTTAATTATTTCTGAAATATTTTTCTTATTTATCATAGTATCTCCTTTACCAACTGAGAGAATGAACCATGTGACAAGCAACTAAGTGATTGTTTCCTATAGCTTTTAAAGTAGGTTCTTGAAGGTTACATATTTCCTTTCTAAAGCTGCAACGTTTATAAAACCTACATCCTTCCGGCGGATTTAAAGGACTTGGCACTTCTCCAGCCAATAAATCATGAACTCTATTTCTTTCACTTTCCGGATCCGGCATTGGCACTGCCCTAATAAGGCCCTTAGTATAGGGATGCATAGGGTTTAAAAAAAGATCTTCTGAGTCTGTTTTTTCAACTATTTTTCCTAAGTACATAACTGCCACTTCATCAGATATATACCTAACCATACTAAGGTCGTGAGCTATAAATAAATAAGTAAGATTTAATTCTTTTTGTAAATTTATTAAAAGATTTATTATTTGAGCTTGAATTGATACGTCTAAGGCTGATATAGCCTCATCACATACTATAAATTCCGGGTTGACAGACAGTGCTCTCGCTATGCCGATTCTTTGTCTTTGCCCTCCACTGAATTCATGGGGGAATCTATTGGCATGCTCTTTATTTAATCCAACCATATCCAAAAGCTCATAAATCCTCTTTCTTCTTTCTTCTTTTGAGCTATATAGTTTATGTATGTCAAGCCCCTCTCCTACTATGGCTTCTACTGTCTTCCTTGGATTTAAAGAAGAATAAGGATCTTGAAATATCATCTGCATCTCTTTTGTAAATTCCTTGTATTGACTTTTGTTAAGCTTATGAATTTCCTTACCCTTGAATAATACCTTACCTCCATCCGCATCATAAAGCCTGATTATAGTTCTTCCTACAGTTGTTTTTCCGCATCCGGATTCTCCTACCAAACCTAAAGTTTTACCTTTTTCTACAGAAAAACTTACACCATCTACTGCTTTAAGAAGCTGATTTTTAGATATATGGAAATATTTTTTAAGATTATTTACTTCAAGCAATTTAGATACCTTCCTTTATAAATTCAACTTTAGGAGCTCGGTCATCAAGAAGCCAACAAGAGCTAAAATGGCCTTCTTTGATTTTTGATTCCGGCGGTTCAGCTCTTCTGCAAATATTCATAGAATACTTACACCTTGGAGCAAAGGCGCATCCTTGGGGTGGATCAATTAAACTAGAAGGTGTGCCTGGTATAATTTCAAGGGGCTTGTGTTTGGCAGCATCGACTTTAGGGAGACTTTTTAAAAGTCCCACCGTATAAGGATGTTTCGGTGAATAGAAAATATCATTAGTAGACCCTGTTTCAACTATTTTTCCCGCATACATAACGGCAACACGATCAGCCATTCTTGCTACTATACCTAAATCATGAGTAATAAGAACTATTGACGTACCTAACTTTTCTTTTAAATCATTCATCAATTCCAATATTTGTGCTTGGGTAGTTACGTCTAAAGCCGTTGTAGGCTCATCTGCAAACAAAATTTTAGGGTTACAGGCAAGAGCAATAGATATCATTACCCTCTGTCTCATACCTCCGGAAAACATATGGGGATATCTCAACATATTTTTGTCAGGATTTGGTATTCCCACGTCTTTTAAAATTTTTATTATCTGTTTTTCAGCTTCATTTTTTATTACTTTATTATGCTTTTTCAGTCCTTCAAGAATTTGCCTACCTACTCTCATAGTTGGATTCAGACTAGTCATAGGATCTTGAAATATCATGGACATTTCTTTACCTCGAAGAGACTCCATTTTTTTATCACTGAAGGATGCTATGTTCCTACCACAATATTCTATAAGGCCTTCCTTCAATCGTCCTGGGGGCATGGGTATTAATTTCATTATAGTCTGGACAGTTACGCTTTTGCCACATCCTGATTCTCCTACTATTGCTAAAGTTTCTCCCCTATCCACATAAAAGGAAACCCCTCTTACTGCTTGGACTTCTCCTGCGTAAGTATCAAATGAAACTTTAAGGTTTTCTATATTTAATATTCTATCTGACATAGTGAATTCCTTTCTTAGTTTCTCAATTTAGGATCAAGGGCATCTCTTAATCCATCACCGAACAGATTAAAAGACAACATTGTTATGGAAATCATTACAGCCGGTATAAGTAATTGATATGGATAAATTCTAAAAACTGCCGTGCCTAAGTTGGCTAATTGTCCCCAACTTGAAATAGGAGGTGCAATTCCAAGGCCAATAAAACTTAAATAGGCTTCTTGAAATATTGCACTAGGAACTCCCATAGTCATACTTACTATTACTATGCCTAAGGTGTTAGGGATAAGGTGGGAAAAAATAAGCGAACTTGAAGAAGCCCCCAAAGCTTTAGATGCAAGAACAAATTCTCGCTCTTTTAACTGTAATACTAATCCTCTTACATTTCTTGCAGTTCCCATCCATCCAGTTAATGCAAAGGAAATTATTAAAGGAATGGGCCCTGAGCCTATATAAAGCATTATTAAAATTACATATATCATTGAGGGCACACACATTATAATGTCTATAGCCCTCATAATTATCATATCTACTTTTCCTCCGAAATATCCGGAAATTCCTCCGATTACTACTCCTATTAAACTTGGAATAATAGAACCGAAAATACCTACTGCCAACGAAACCCTAGCACCATACCAAACTCGTACCCATAAATCTCTACCTAAGGAATCTGTACCGAAAATATGTTGTGCAGAAGGGGGAGTATTTATATTTAACAAATTTTGTTGTTCATATGTATAAGGGGATATTAATGGAATTACTAAGGATAAAATAAATATTAAAATAATAAAAAATAAACTTATCATTGCCAGCTTGTTTTTAAATAATCTTCTTCTAGCATCAGACCAGTAAGATAAACTTTTACCACTATAGCTATCGAAATCTTCATCATTATCAGTAAATAGAAAGTCGTCCGCTTGGTAGACTATATTGTTTTTTTCCATTTCACACCTCACTTGTTAATTCTAATTCTTGGATCTACAATTCCATAAGCTATATCTACTAAAAAATTTGCCGCTACCATGAAGGATCCGTAAAATACCACTAATCCCATAGTCATAGTATAATCCAAGCCTGTTATTGAATTGACAAAATGTTGTCCCAAACCGGGAATTGCAAATATTTTTTCAACAACAAAAGTTCCCATCAAAACTGAGGCCACCATGGGACCAAGCATTGTAAGTATAGGAACCATGGAATTTCTAATTTGATGACTCCAAGTTATTTCAAATTCGTTAAGTCCCTTTGCCTTAGCCGTTTTAACATAGTCTTGGGAAATAACTTCTAGGGTACTAGCCCTCATAACACGAGTAAGTGTTGCTAAAAGGGATAAAGCTAAAGCAACTGTAGGCAATATTGTGTGAAGAGTAGATTTCCATTGGGCCATAGGAAGTATTTGAAGTTTTAAAGCAAAAATATATTGTAAAAAGGAACCTAAAATAAAACTTGGTATAGATACTCCTAGGACAGAAATAAATACACAAGTGTAATCTACTACTGTAGCTCTTTTCTTAGCAGAAAGCACTCCTAAAAAAAGTCCTAAAGGTAGTGCCAAGGCTAATGCTCTTAAACCTAATTCCGCTGAAATAGGAAATGTTGATTTTATAATACTGTTTACCGTTCTATTGGTGTATTTAAGAGAATATCCCATATCGCCTTTTAGTAAATTAGATATATAAGTAAAGTATTGCTCCATTAAAGGCTTGTCCAGTCCATAGTAAGACATCATCTTTTGTTCCATTTCGACAGTCAATATCTGTTCTGATTGAAAGGGATTGCCTGGGAGAGTTCTCAACAGAAAAAATGTAATAGTCGCTAAAAGCCAAATTGTTATTAGAGATATTAATAATCTTTTTGCTATGTACTTAGCCATTATTTTTCCTTTCTAAAATAGCTATTGGTAAAAATATGTAGGGTTCATGTTAAACCCTACATATTTTATTTTTGAATATATGAATAAATAAACTCCATTGAACCAGTCTGTCTTCCGTAATAAAGATCTTTTACATAATCTCTACAAAGGTAGGCTGTTCCTGGCAACCATAGAGGCGCTACTGGTGCCTCATCTAATATTATAGCTTCTGCTTGTTGAAGTGCCTTCATTATGTCATCAAGTTCTTCCTCACTAGCAGCTGCATTTATAAATTCATCATACTGTTGATTTTCCCATCCGGAATAGTTGTTTCCGTTTCCTATTGTATAACCTTTAAGAAGTGTATCAGGGCTTACCCCTGTACTTACACTTACAAGGAATATATCAAATTCCCCGGATAATAAGGCTCCTATTGCCTGAGGTACCGGCAATATACTAAGTTCAACATTAACTTCTAATACTTCTTTCCATCTAGCTTGTAGGGCTTCTGCAAACTGTCTGTGGGCTGGAGAGTCCATTGCCACGTAAGTTATTGGCGGAAGTTCTGAAACAGATGAAAGACCTAATTCTGATATTGCAGATTCTAAATATTTCTTAGCATTTTCTATATCTCCTTCAGGGGGTATACCGGTTGTGTTAGGGTATGTTTTTGTTAGGGGGATCCCGTCAACCATAATACTTGGATCTATCATAGAATCTGCAACTTCAGAACCAGCTGGTGCCACTGCACCCAGTATTGTTTTCCTGTCTATTGCATAGCTTAAAGCTTTTCTTAGATTCATGTTTTCAAAAACTTGTCCACTTCTTGAGTTAAATGATAAATATTGAAGTGTACCACCGATTTTACTTCTAAAATCAGGATAAAGAGCGGTTTGAACTGCAGATATCGAGTAAATCGCATCTACTTCACCTAAATCATACATACCTGCTAAAGTATTTTCATCAGGTACTATTAACTGAGTAACTTTATCTAATTTTACTGAATCTTTATTCCAGTAATTTTCGTTTTTTTCCATTACTATACTTGAAGATTGAGCCCAGTCTGTTAATACAAAGGGACCACATCCAATGAAAGAATCAACTCCTGCTCCATAATCTGCTTCAAATTCTTCTACATAATCCTCTCTTATAGGGTAGAAGTTTATTCCTTGAGCAAGATGTAGTATAAAGAAAGGATCCTTTCTTTCTAATGTAATTTCTAGGGTTTTATCATCAAGGGCTTTTATACCGACTTCCCTTGGATCTGTTATTTCACCATTATAATATGCCTTTGCATTTAAAATCGAATCAAACTCATCAACTTGAGAGGAGCCGGTTTCAGGATTTAAAGTTCTTAAAAAAGAATATTCAAAATCATAAGCCCTTACAGGCTGACCGTCTGACCATAGTGCATCTCTCAGTTTAAAAGTATATATTTTTCCATTATCGGAAACTGAGTAATCTTCTGCAATTCCCATAACTACTGTACCGTTGCTGTACCTAATAAGTCCTTCATTTACAGCATACATTACTAAAGCAGACATTTCCTCGTTCATCATACTAACATCAAGTGTCTGCATATCGTTCCTTCCACCGAAAGTAAATTCTTGAGCTGTCTCTGAAACGTCACCAGCTTCCTGAGTTTCCGAAACTGTAGGTTCCTCCGGTTCGGTTGCAGTACTTGAACATCCGATTAACATAAACAAGAGCAAGCTTGTCAATGCTAATGCTATGAACCTTTTCATATTCTCTCCTCCTAAGTATTCATCTTAATTACGTTTTCATCTATTATATATATCCAATTACAGTTTGTCAACACTTTTATTTACATATTGTCATTATTTTATAAGGATAATAGCCAATAATATCTATTGCAAATTATATAAAAATAAAGTAAAATAAATTTATAAATAATTGAGGTGGATTATGGAATTTCTAATGAATTTGAAAGGACCTCTACTGTACTTAATAATTTTTTGTGCCAAGATAATAGAGGTGTCTATTTCAACAATAAGATTAGTTTATATTAACAAAGGTGAAAGAGTTAAGGGAGCAATTTTAGGCTTTGTAGAAATAATAATTTGGATAGTAGTGGTAAGCTCAGTACTGAATAATATTTCAGAAGATCCTATAAAAGCATTCATCTATGCAGCAGCCTTCGCCTTAGGTAACTATGTTGGGGTGACTATTGAATCGAAAATCGCCGTAGGCTTAGCATCTATACAAGTTGTTGTAGGTCAAAAAACCGGAGAAGCACTTGCTAGAATTTTAAGAGAGCAAGGTGGTTACGGTGTTACCATAATTGATGGAAAAGGAAAAAGCGAAGTTAAAAAGCTCTTATTTATACAACTAAAAAGAAAAAAGATTCCTGCAGCTATTAAATTAATTAAAGATCATTGTCCAGAAGCCTATATTACAGTAAACGATATAAAGTCAATATTAGGCGGCTATATAAAATAAGCTAGTTGGATATCCAACTAGCCTATTATTTTACAAAAGCATTATATATAGCTCGTATAGCATCTTCAAAATCTTTATCTTCTACTCCCACAATTATATTTATTTCGCTAGAGCCTTGGTCAATCATACGAATATTTATGTCACTATTACCTAAGGCAGTAAACAATTTAGCTGAAATACCAGGTTGATATGCCATTCTAATGCCTACCGTTGCAATAAGACTCAGATTCTTATATACTTGTACATTTTCAGTCCTGCATTTTATTTTCAACTCTTCTACAATTTCATGGCTTACTTTATCTACACTTTCTGAAGGAAGAACGATAGTAAAACTGTCAATCCCTGAAGGAACATGGTCAATACTTATTCCTCTATTTTCAAAAACTTGCAAAGCCTTTTTCAAAATACCTACTTCATTGGCCATATGTTCCTTATGAACATAGAAAAATGAAAAGTTTTTCTTACCAGCTATTCCCGTAATAATATGTTCCTTAGCATATTCTTCATTTGCTTGGTCGTCCCTAATAATAACTGTACCAGGGTTTTCCGGTTCATTAGTATTTTTAATATTTATTGGAATTCCCGCCTGTCTTACAGGAAAAATAGCTTCATCGTGCAGGACAGAAGCTCCCATGTAAGACAATTCTCTCAATTCTTCATAGGTTATTTTTTCTATTTGTTTTGGATTGTCTACAATTCGTGGATCTGCTATTAAAAATCCTGAAACGTCAGTCCAGTTTTCATACATATCTGCACCGATGGCACTTGAAATTATGGCTCCCGTAATATCAGATCCTCCCCTAGAAAAAGTCTTAATACTTCCATCAGGATAGGAACCGTAAAAACCTGGAACTATAGCTTTAGAACTTTTGCCTAATATTTCAGTAATTTTCTCGCGGGTTTTTTCTTCATCTACACTACAGTCATAGTTAAAGAAAATAAGATCCTTTGCATCAACAAAATCACAATCTAGATAATCTGCCATTAATTTAGCAGATAAATATTCCCCTCGGCTTACAATATAATCTTCATCACATTTATTGTCTAATTCTTCCCTTATTATTTTGAACTCATAATCTAAATCAATTTTTAAGTTCAGTTCTTCTTTGATAAGTTTAAATCTATCTTCTACAATTTTCAAAACAGACCCGTAAGGTACTGAGTACCTTACATGGGCATGGGTAAGATAAAGTAAGTCCGTAATTTTATTGTCGTCTGTAAATCTTTTTCCTGGTGCGGAAACTACAATATATTTTCTTTCATCACTGTTTTTTACTATACTATGTACTTTTTTAAACTGTTGTGAATCAGCTAAAGAAGTACCTCCAAATTTAGCAACCTTGATCATTTCTTCCTCCAACATAATATAACTTAATAACAATACCATACTTAATTTTAGATGTCAATACCTTTAAGACAGCTGTCCTCAATTGGCGAACTGCTGGTGGAATTAATCGAAGAAATCTTCCGTAAAATAGTATCCAGCTTCTTTAACAGATAGTTTGGCTGCCAAATCTAAGGCACCGCGAGCAAATATTGTTTTAGAATAAGCTATATGTTTTATTTCTAATACTTCATCTACACCTGAAAGTATTACTGAATGCTCTCCCGGAATAGTACCTGCTCTTAAAGCATGAGTACTAACATCTTCTCTTCCTGTAACTTTACATATATCTTCTACTAATGTTTTTGCCGTTCCACTGGGAGAATCCTTTTTATTATTATGATGCCTTTCAACAACATCGATGTTAAAGGCCTTAAGTTCCGAAGAAATCTTCTTCAATATTTTTCTAAGAACATTTATTCCATAAGAAGTATTTGAAGAGAGCATAACAGGAATAAATTTCCCAGCTTCTTTTATTTTTTCCTTTTCCTCATGGTTAAAACCTGTAGTACAAATTAGTAGAGCACATTTATTTTTAATCGAATATTCTAATAAAAAATCAAGGTTCTCCCTATACGAAAAGTCTATAACTACATCCGGTCTTTGGGTAATATTTTGTCCCTTCTTTCCATTTTGAGGCGATAAAGCTCCTATATAGTTTATATTGTCGTAGGTTTTAATTTCCTCCTGTAAAACTTTGCCCATTGCACCGTTTATACCGCAAACAACCAAATTCATAACATTCCTCATAGTGCCGGTTCCAATATATTGCCGTATAATTCTAATTCTTCTATTAGTTTTTCTCTGTTTTCTCGGGACATAGGATATAGAGGCTCTCTTACTTCGGCACTACACATCTTCATTATGCTCATAGCTTCTTTTACGGGAATTGGATTAGTTTCAATAAATAGCGCATTATTTATACCGTTTAACTTTAGTTGAGCATTTCTTGCTTCCTGGATATTTCCATCCCTGTAACTATCCACCATCTTTCTCATTTCAGCTGGCAAAATATTAGCTGTTACGGAAATCACTCCCTGGCCTCCTAAGGACATAAGGGGTATTACCATGTCGTCGTTACCTGAATATACCAGGAAGTCCTCAGGACAAATACGAATTATTTCTGCAACCTGGCTTATATCTCCACTGGCTTCTTTTATTCCTACTATATTGTTAATTTTCGCAAGTTCTAACACTGTAGCCGGTTCTATATTCATTCCTGTTCTGGCAGGTACATTATAGATAATTATCGGTAATCTTGTACTTTCAGCAATAATCCTGTAGTGGTGTATTAAACCTCTTTGGGTAGTTTTATTATAATAAGGACTTACAATCAAAAGACCGTCGGCTCCTGCTTTGTCACAAAATTGTGCATTTTTTACTACTGTTGCAGTGCAATTACTTCCTGCTCCTGCAATTACAGGTATTCTTTTATTAACTTTGTCTATTACAAATTCCACTAGAGCACCATATTCTTCATCTGTCAAAGTTGAAGCTTCAGATGTTGTTCCTGCTACGATTATAGAGCCAGAATGTTTAACATGCATTTCTACCAACTTGCCTAAATCCCCATAATCAATTTCTCCATTGTCAAAGGGAGTTACTAATGCTACTCCACATCCTCTTACTAAATCATTCATCTTCTTCTCTCCTTAAATTATTTTTTAAATAATTTTCATGTCACTTTTAATATATGCATATGACCTACCGACTATTTTTAGATAAATATTCTTAAAAGTAGGATTCGCCATAATGGAAAATATCAGGCTTCACCACCAATTTATTGCAATAAAAAAAGCGACATAAGAGCAAAAGGGCTCTCAGACGCTTAACAAAAACACCGAACCTTCTGCCCAGCACATTACAGCTCTCTTGTATAGGATTGGGTGGCATCCTATAAAAACAGTATTGCATCTATTAAATGCAATCCCAGGGAAAAAACCCCTTCGGCGAATCACCCTTTCAAAGTTACCTTCTACTCTTGATCATCGCAACCTCTGTAATATGCCCATGAAAATATTTAATTTTTAACAGTATAGTATTTTATACTTAATATGTCAAGTGGAATTTTTTTCTTTTATAATAAATCTTTTATTAATTCTTCTCTACTTCTGGGTGAAAGATAGTAAATGGGAACGTCAAAAATAGTTTTAGCTCCCTTCATTCCTGCCATATTCATTCTGTAGGCAGCCCTTGCGTATGCTAACAAAACACTACTTGTAAATTCAGGATTACTTTCTAATTTTAGAGAAAACTCTATAGTCTGATTATGTAATTTTCCTACTCCTGTTAATCCATTTCTAATAACTAGGCCTCCATGAGGCATTTTCGAATGGTTCATTTCAAACTCTTCTTCACTTATAAAGTGAACTTTGGTTTCATAGTCAGCAAAATAATTTGGCATAGACTTTATCTGGGATTCTATTTTGCTTTTATCTGCATTTTCATCACAAACGACGAAACATTCTCTTAAGTGTTTTTCTCCGGCACTTAATTTAGGATTTTCTCCACTACGTATACGATCTACCGCACTGTCGATAGGTATAGTATATTGAATAGCTTTTTTTACTCCGGGAACTTTTCTTACTGCATCAGAATGTCCTTGACTTACTCCCTTTCCCCAAAAGGTATGGGTTACACCATTAGGAAGGACTGCTTCTGAAATCATTCTTATCATAGAAAATAGTCCTGGATCCCATCCGATGGATATAATGCTTACTTTTCCTGAGGCTTGAGCGCTTTCATCAACATTATTTAAATATTCAGGAATTTTAGCATGAGTATCAAAACTATCTACTGTATTAAACATTTTTGCAAATTCAACTCCGTGGACAGGCAGATCTTTTGCTGAACCTGTACATAGTACCATAACATCAATATTATCTTTATACTTTTCTGCTTGAGAAAACTTCACTACCTTAGCTGTTTCCGTTTTAATCTTTATTTCACTAGGTGACCTTCTTGTAAAAACGGCTACAAGTTCTACATCACTACTGTTTTTAATAGCTGTTTCCAAGGCCTTGCCTATATTGCCATATCCTACAATCCCAATCCTTATTTTTTTCATAAGTCCTCCAATATCTTAGTTAAAAAAAGTCTTCGGTTAAATAATATCCCGCTTCTTTTTTATATAATTTCATAGCCAAATCTATAGCTCCACGGGCAAATATTTTCTTGGAAAAAGCTGTATGCTTAATTTCCAATGTTTCATCAACACCTGAAAAAATCACCGTATGTTCTCCTGCTATTGTTCCTGCTCTTAAAGCATGGGTTTTTACATCTCTTCCAGTTGCTTTAACTATGTCTTCAGCCATTGTATTTGTAGTACCGCTAAGGGCGTCTTTTTTCTTATTATGGTATCTTTCTACTAGGTCTATGTCAAAGTCTTTTAATTCTTCAGAAATAGTTTTCAAAATTTTTCTGAAAACATTTATCCCTATAGAAGTATTTGAACATAACATTATGGGTATCAAATTACCTGTTTCTTTTATTTTATTTTTCTGTTCATCATTAAATCCTGTAGTACATATCAATAATGCACATTTTTTCTCAACAGCATATTCTAGTAAAAAATCTAAATTTTCCGTATTTGAAAAATCAATTACAATACTAGGTTTTTCAACTATATTCTGACCATAGTTTTTGTTTCTGGGAGAAAGAGAGCCAATTAAGTTTATATTCTCATAAGTTTTTATCTCCTCTTGTAAAACTTTCCCCATAGCTCCATTTAATCCGCATATAACTACATTCATACCCTGCCTCCTACAGTTATTCTACTCCTTTTTATGAAAAGCTTCTAGTCTTTTCATAAAAACAGTATATTATTATAAATTTTACCTGTCAAGCAATCTTATTTATAAGTTTTTTAATGCATTTTTAAGGAAAATATATTATAATAAATAAAGTTAATAAAATATATTATAATGGTGTTATTTTAGAACATTTCTGATATAGTTTAAATAGATGTAATTTAGGAGATGAAAAGTATGATGTGCTCACTATGTAAAAAGAATGTAGCCGTAATATATGTTAACAAAATAATTGAAGGAAAGATGCAAACCACAGGTTTGTGCATTCCATGTGCTAAAGATCAGGGTATTGCACCTCTTGATCAAATAATGAAACAAAGCGGAATGAAACCTGAGGATTTTGAAAACATAAATAATCAACTTACGGAAATTATGGGGGATATAGACTTAGAAAAATTTCAAAATATGTCGCCTGAAGAAAATGAAGGATTAAATTCACTTATGAACTTTATGAATAATGCCTTTACGAGAAATTCTAATGCTAATAAAGATTTACCATCAGATAATCAAAATTCCGAATATAAGAAAAGCAGTAAAGGATCAGGTCCCAAAGTAAAAGAAAAAGTAAAGAGAAAGAAAATGAAATACTTAGACACTTATGGAACTAACTTAACTGAACAGGCCCGCCTCTTAGAATTAGATCGAATAATTGGAAGAGAAAGAGAAATCGACAGAGTAGTTCAAATTTTAAATAGACGTTCTAAAAATAATCCAGTTTTAATCGGTGAACCTGGTGTAGGAAAAACAGCTATTGCAGAAGGTTTAGCTGTAAGAATTGCAGAACAAAAAGTTCCCGTTAAATTATTTAATACTGAAATATATCTTTTAGATTTAACTGCCCTAGTAGCAGGAACTCAATTTAGAGGACAATTTGAAGGGCGAATGAAAGCAATTATAGACGAAGCTAAAAAAGCAGGCAATATTATAATCGTCATTGACGAAGTCCACAACATTGTAGGTGCAGGGGAAGCTGAAGGAGGCGCTATGAATGCAGCAAATATCCTTAAGCCAGCCCTGGCTAGAGGAGATGTTCAAATAATCGGTGCAACTACATTAGATGAATATCGAAAACATATTGAAAAGGATACTGCATTGGAAAGAAGATTCCAACCTGTAATGGTAGATGAGCCTTCAATTGAAGATTCCATTGAAATTGTAAAGGGAATAAAAGATTATTATGAACAATATCACAGTGTGAAAATTACTGATGAAGTTATAAGACAGGCTGTAAATATGTCTGAAAGGTATATTACCGACAGATTCCTCCCAGATAAGGCAATTGATGTAATCGATGAGGCAGGTTCAAGAGCAAACCTAAAAAACAAAGGTCTTGTTGAATTAGAAGCTTTAAAAACAGAATTGGCAGCTATTAGAGAAGAAAAGGAAGAGGCTGCAGAAAATGATGATTATGAAAGGGCAGCAGAACTAAAAGTAAGTGAAATCAGAATTGAAACTAAAATTAAGGAACTGTCCAAGGAATGCGAAAATATTCTGTTAACTGAAGAAGATATAGCCTACGTTATCGAAGCCTGGACGAAGATACCAGTTCAAAAGATTACAGAAGAGGAAGCAGAAAAATTAATTAATTTAGAGGAAAGACTTCACAGAAGAGTTATAGGTCAACATCCTGCAGTTTCCAGTCTTGCAAGAGCAATAAGGCGAAACCGTTCCGGATTTAAAAAGAGAAAAAAACCATCATCATTTATATTTGTAGGTCCTACCGGTGTTGGAAAAACCGAATTAGCAAAAACTTTAGCATATGAACTTTTTGAAAGCGAAGATGCTATGATTAGATTGGATATGTCTGAATATATGGAAAAACATACTGTTTCAAAACTTATTGGAGCTCCTCCGGGATATGTAGGTTTTGATCAGGCTGGATTTTTAACAGAAAAAATAAGAAGAAAGCCTTATTCCGTAATTCTGTTAGATGAAATTGAAAAGGCTCACGAAGATATATTTAATATATTGCTACAAATATTAGAAGACGGAAGACTTACCGATAATCAGGGAAGAACGGTAAATTTCGAAAACACTGTAATTATCATGACTTCAAATGCTGGTACTTCTTTCAAAACAAATAAAATAGGTTTTGGAAACAAAGAATACCAAGCTATGGAATCGAAAGTAAAAGATGCCTTAAAGCAAACCTTCAGACCAGAATTTTTAAATCGTATAGACGATATTATAGTATTCAGCCAATTAACTAAAGAAGAATTAAGCCAAATAGTCGAATTAATGCTTAAGGAGGTTATAAGAGAAGCTGAAGAAAAGAAAATTACTCTTATAGTAACCGACAAGATGAAAGAGCATATACTTGATAAAGGCTACGACAGCAAGTATGGTGCTAGACCATTGAGACGTGCTATCCAAAGATATATTGAAGATGAAATATCAGAAGCATATTTAAGAGGGCTTTTAAAGGAAAATACATTAGTAAATATTGATGTAAATGATGAAGGGAAAACAATATTGACGGTGATTTAATAAGGAATGGGGACACAACTCTCTTTGTCAGGGTTAGTCTTTGAGAGATAGGAGGAATGTCCCCCGTTTTTAATAAAGAGGTGTGGGGACACACCTCTTTATTATTTATTCAAAAATCCTATTCCTAAAACTCCTGGGCCTGAATGTGTACCGATGACAGGTCCTACTTCTTGTTCGATTATATTTTTTATATTGTATTTTTCTTCAATTCTTTCCCTTAATACTTTTAATTGTTCTATGGAATTACCATGAAATAAAAGTACTGTTTTATCGGATAAATTATAATTGTTCTTTTCAATCCATTCATCGAACCATTTGATTGTTTTGTTTCTACCTCTTATTTTTTCTATAACATTTAGTTTACCATCTTTAATTTCAATAATAGGCTTAATGTTCAAAAGAGAACCTACTACAGCCTGACCTTTTGAAAGTCTGCCACCCTTTTCAAGATATTTAAGTGTATCTAAAGCAGCTACTGCAACTACCTTGCTTTTAAGTTTTTCAAGTTCATTAACGATTTCTTCAATAGATTTGTTTTCATTAACTAATTTAATAGCTTCCAATATTAAAGCAAAGGAACCTAAACAGACACTCCTAGAATCAATAATGTGGATATTATCGCTAGCGATCATTTCTTTTGCCATTCGAGCCGAATCATATGTACCGGACAGTTCTGATGCCAAAAATATACCTAAAACCTGATCTCCTTCTGCCAAAATTTCACTGAAGGCCTCAACAAATGCTCCAGGGGACACTAATGTTGTAGTTGGAAGTTTCTCAGCAGCTGAAAGTTTTTCAAAAAAATCTGAAGAGCTTAATTCAACTTTGTCTAAAAAAGACCCATCTTCAAAGTTTACAGTCAATGGAACCATTTTAATATTGTGTTTCTCAATTATATCCTGTGTAAGGTCAGATGTACTGTCTATAACTATTCTTATACTCATAACTAGCCTCTCTTTATATTCAAATATTTTGATTGTTGAAGTGTTTACTTGCAAAGAAGGAACATTCCTCACTCTTACTTTTTTATACGAGGATGTCCCCATTCATAAAACTATACAAAATTATATTTTTCATTGAAAAATACATCTATATCTGAAAGAACTTTAATTAGCACCTCTTCTTCATGGCTGTTTAACTGCTGCAGAGCACTCGTTACTAAATCTTTGTGAAAATCTTCATGGGACTTAAAAGCTGCCTTTCCCTTTTCCGTCAACCTAATTTTAACTACCCTTCTGTCTTCTGCTGAACGACGTCTTTCCACATATCCTTTTTTTATTAGATTATCTACTGCAGTTGTTAGTGTTCCTGATGTAACTTTTAAAGTCTTAGCCGTATCTGACATGGTGCGTTCGTCTGAATATCCTATATTCTCAATTACATGCATTTCCGATATGGATAAATCAGAAAATTCCCCAACTTTCAGGCACTTTTCTTCAATATCCAGTATATTAGCAAAAAGTCTTACTAATATTTCATTAACTGTAGCATGATTGTTCATTAAACCACCTCAATTACTTTGATAATCAAATTATATTTATAAATAGTATATTTGTCAAGCTTTTTTATTATAAATCTTTAATAGTGTATCTCCACAAAAAATCTTTAGCTTCTTCAGCGTAATCTATATTTATTCGTTTGCTTTTTTCTAGGGTGAAAGCTTTATATCCTGCATCTTCTACATATATTTCGTTAGCTGTTAGATCTATTCCATTATGTTCAGTAGTAATCTTCAATGCATTACATAGTTTTCCGGGACCATTAGAAAGATTTTTTTTCTGATAATTTGTAAGTTCATTTAATGGCTTATTATATCTATTAAGATACATTTGCTCAATATTTTCTAAGGGTTCTACAGCCCTTATTAAAACTCCACTGCCTACACCTTCTTCTTCTGTTACGAAGTTTAAACAATAATACATTCCATAAATTAAATAAACATAGGTATAGCCAGGAGGACCAAACATAACCCTAGTTCGGGGAGTTATTTTTCCGCCGTAGCCGTGACTTGCCTTATCGATTGCAGCTATATATGCTTCCGTTTCAATAATTCTCGATTTAATTAATGTATGGTTATACTTTCTCACTAATGTTTTCCCTATGAGATCTTGACCTACAATCCGTGCATCCCTATTATAAAAATTTCTGTCAACTTTCATAATTTTCCCTACCTTTTAGGATAAATCTTTCTTATAAAAAATGTCAACAATAATTAACACACCTTTAAATTCACCTACAAAGGCGATTTCATTTAAAGGTGTGTCCCCCTTCATTTTACCTCAAATAATGTTTTAAAGTTTTGAGTCGTTCTTTCGGCAACTTCATCTAAGGAAACATTTCTAATTTCTGCTATTTCCTCAGCAACGAATCTTACATACTTTGGTTCATTCCTTCTACCTCTGAAAGGTTCCGGAGTTAAGTAAGGAGAATCCGTTTCTATAAGCAACTTATCGAAAGGAATTTCCTTTGCTACTAATTTGGGAACCCGTGCTTTTCTGAAGGTAACGGGACCTGCCAAGGAAATATAAAATCCTAATTTTATAAATTCTTTTGCTAGTTCAACACTTCCTGAGTAACAGTGTAATACTCCTCTTGCTCCATCATAATGCTCTTCCTTCATAATCTTTATAAGATCTCCGTGAGCTTCTCTGTCGTGGACAATGTATGGCAAATCTAATTCCTTAGCTAACCTAATTTGCTCTCTAAACCATTTCCTCTGAACATCTCTTTCTGAATTATCATAATGATAATCTAAACCGATTTCACCTATAGCTACTACCTTTTTACTTTTGGCTAAATCTCTAAATATATCCATAGTTTCATCCTTCATATACTTAGTATCGTGAGGATGACATCCTACTGCTGCGTATACATTAGGATATTTTTCAGCTATTTCTACTGCCTTTTTTGAAGATTTTAAATCTGCACCAGGATTTAATACTGCTTCAACATCGTTTTCTAATAATGATTTTATTAATCTGTCTCTGTATCTGTCGAATCTTCTGTCATCAAGATGTGCATGACTGTCTATAAATTTACTTACCACTTCTCTTACCTTTCTTATTTACTTTGTATTTTTTTGCTATTTCTTTAAACTTTTCTAACTGGGGATCTCCTTTTAAAAAGGTGATTTCCGTAGTAGTATCCCTGTTAAAATTAATATGTAATATCTTAGTTTTTACTCTATCTTTTGCATCAGGCTTTAAATAATTGATTGACTTTATATTTTCCCATCTGATTAGGTAGGATCTTTTATGTATTCCTAAAGTTGATAGCCTGGTCTTTTTTGATAAAGGTATGTATAAAACAACCATTAAAGCCGGTAATACTCCCATAGTTAATACATCTTCAATTGCAAATGATTCTGACTTAAGCATTCCTAATATTAGAATTCCGGTCATACCAATCATTACTGCCATTAATATACTGCTTAATAAGTGAACTAATCTATCATCATTATTTAGATAGAGAAGGACTTCCATATTCTCTTTCTTATACTTAATATTGTCCCTAATATTTGTGAAAATAAAATAAATTATTACTATAAACATTAATGGGTAAAATATCGAAGAAGCCGTCATTATAAATTCCTTTCTATTGTTAAGATTTCTGTTTTAGTTTAACATATTGCTATTTATCTTTCAAGGAATTTTAGAGCAAGGATGAATATTTTGACTTCTAGACTAAAATAGGAGCAGTACAAAGTATTGCTCCTAACTAAATCTTATCATCACTATTTTAATAAATTAATATTATTTTGATATAATAAAATACTAGCTATTATATTGCAAAGATAAACAGTATTTTAATACTTTATTACCTTTTTTTCAAGCCAAGCAGCTAAAAAATACATTAAGGCAGCTACTATACCTAAAACAAATACACCCATCATTACCAAATCTAATTTAAAAGTTTGGCTTCCATAAAGTATTAAATAACCTATTCCCGCCTTTGAAACTAAAAATTCTCCAACTATTACGCCTATCCAGGATAAGCCTATATTGACTTTTATAACGCTCATAATGTTTGGAAGATTTGCAGGAATTATAACTTTTTTCAAAACTTGAAATTTATTTCCTCCCAAGGTTCTTAATAAGATTATTTTGTCTTTTTCTACATTAACAAATCCTGTATACAAGGTCATAGTTGTAACGACTACTGAAATTGATGCAGCCGTAACTACTATTCCCGAAAATCCCATACCTGCCCATAAAATAATTATGGGGGCTAGTGCTGTTTTAGGAAGACTATTTAAAATAACCATGTAAGGGTCCATTATCCTTGCTAATTTTTCAAACCACCATAAAACTACTGCTGCCAACAATCCTACTATTGTGCCTACTAAAAAACCGACAACCGTCTCTGTCGTTGAAACATAAAGATGCTTAAATAAACTTCCATCTTTTATAAAGCCTATAATAAGTTCAAAAATTGCGCCGGGACTACTAGTAAGGAAGGTATCGATAATATTATGCCTTGCTGCTGCTTCCCAGCTTACAATTGCTAGAAGGAACAACAATACTTGCGTTATCCTAATAAATATTTTTTCTCTTTTAATGGACTGCAAATACTGCTGCTGTTCCTTAGAAATACCTTGTTTCGATTGTTTCTTTTTCTTTTCCATCTAAATCCCTCCATATATTTCTGAAGTATTCACCAAAGGCTAGTGTATTTCTACATTTCATAGGTGTTCTTTCCCCGGGACATTCGTCAAATTTTATTTCATATTCTTTTTTAATTTTGGCGGGTCTTTCCGTAAAAACAATAACTCTATCTGAAATACTTACTGCTTCAGGTATATCATGAGTTACAAGAATTGTACTTATTTTTTCATTTCTTAAAATTGTACCTACTTCATCACCTATGGCTAACCTAGTTTGGTAATCTAAAGCAGAAAAAGGCTCATCTAAAAGAAGTAAATCTGGTTCAATAGCTAAAGTACGTACTAAGGCAGCCCTTTGTCTCATACCTCCTGATAATTGACTTGGATAGTGGTTTTTAAAATTTGTTAATCCGTATCTATCAAGCATTCCAAGAACTTTCTCCTTATTTTCTTGACTGTCCATTTTTTTAACTTCTAAGCCAAGTAGACAATTTTTATAAACATTTCGCCATTCATATAGCTGATCTTTCTGAAACATAAACCCTATGCTGTCAGTGTTTACTATTAATTCTCCCCCTGAGGGCTTCTCTAAGCCTGCTATTAATGCTAAGACCGTTGACTTACCTGAGCCGGAGGGACCTACAATGGAAACTATTTCTCCCTTTTTCACTTTAAATGATAAATCTTCGATTGCCTTAGTTTCATTATTTATTGTATGAAATCTTTTAGAGATATTTTTCAATTCACAAATATACATATTCTACCTCCGTCGGAACGTAAAAACTCTTTATCCTATGTTATTCAAATTTTATAAATAAGTTAATACTATTCGAAATTATAGAATTTTAAAGCTAGTAATATATTTATAAAATTTTGTAAAACTATTAAAAAGGCGGTGAGAATATGTTTAAAAAATTAACTAACAAATTAAAGATGAGAAATAAAAAGCCTTCCAACCCTGGTAATGTTTATATTCCCAGCGAATTTGAAGTGGAAGAACGAAAAAAAGACGTAGATGAAAACAAAAAATGATTAACTAATAAGAATTATTATAAAATAATGGACATAAAAAACCGAAACAATGAAAGATACTAATTTTCTCCATTGTTTCGGTCATTATTTTGATGGCATTTTTTCAAAAATTCCGTAAGCTTTTTAATTCTGCTTAATACTTCATCATTTACCGCATGTTCCATTATTTCTGTCTGTTCTAAAATATTTTTTTCAACTCCAATAGATTTTAAAAATTCAAAAATAGTTTTATGTCTGTCTAGAAGTTTGCTTCCTAATTTTTCACCTTTTTCCGTTAGATTTATACAACCGTATTTTTCATAGAAAACATAGCCTTCTCTGGCAAGTCTTCTAATCATTTTGGTTGTTGAAGGTGGCTGTACGTTTAATGCTTGTGATAATTCTCTTACTCGAACTTCCTTTCCATCCTTTGATAGTCTAAATATCATTTCAATATAGTCTTCCATAGAAGATGAAAGGGTTTCTTCATTTTTTATTTTATATCCTTTAAGGGTATAAAATTCTTCCTTCATAATTCCTCCTTTTGTGTCAAAATTAAACTATTAACATATTATGTTTTAGAATGTTAGCTAAAGCTAACTCTTAAAAAATATTATTCAATAAAATATTAAATATGACAGGAGCATTCAAATGAAATTATTAGATGTAAAGGTTGGAGAAATTGTAAAAGTTAAAAATAATAGAGCACAAGATTATTTAAAGGAAAGATTTCTTGCCTTAGGACTGACCTCTGGGGCTCAGGTGGAAGTATTAAGAAAAGGACCTAAAAATAATTTAACGGTATATAGAATCAGGGGAGCCATGATTGCTTTAAGAAGTGAAGAATCAGATTTAATCGAAGTTTATTAAAAGGGAGTGATAGTATGGGACTTACAGCTGAATCTGTAAAAGTAAAGTTAAAAGAAATATATGAAATTTCAAAGGACGAAGATCAATATGTAGTAGCATTGGCAGGAAACCCTAATACAGGCAAAAGTACGGTTTTTAATTACTTAACAGGGCTGAACCAACATACGGGTAATTGGCCGGGAAAAACCGTTGTTTCTGCACGAGGGGAGTTCAAACATAATAGTAATGATTATATATTAGTAGATCTGCCCGGTTCTTATTCATTGTTTTCTGCTTCTAAAGATGAAGAAGTAGCCAGGGATTTTATATGCTACGGTAACTATGATGCGGTAGTTGTAGTTGCAGATGCCACCTGCCTTGAAAGAAATTTAAATTTAGTTTTTCAAATATCAAAAATAACTAACAAAGTAATCCTTTGTATTAATTTAATAGATGAAGCAAGAAGAAAAAATATTTCGATTGATAAAGAAGGACTGGAAAAAGAATTAAATATTCCCATCCTACTAACTGCTGCAAGAAAGGGAGAGGGTATGAAGGAACTTAAAGAAAAAATTGAAAAGATCGTATTAAATAAAGACAGCAGAGATGAAGTTGAAAGTACTCTATATTTTCAGCAAGATGCTGAAGTAAGAGAAGAAATTACAGAAAGCAATTACAATTATGCTAAAGAATTAAAAGAAAAGTATGTAAAGGAGGATGCAAAAAAACTTAATAGAGATAAAAAAATAGATGATATTGTAACGTCGAAAATATTCGGCATACCAATTATGCTTTCCCTCTTAGGATTAATTTTTTGGATTACTATTCAGGGGGCTAACTACCCTTCCCAATTATTAAGTAATATATTGTTTGGATTTCATGAAACATTAACTAATATTTTCATTAGGCTTCAAGTAAATGATTTTATTAGAGGTGTTTTATTAGACGGAGTGTATTTAGGTCTTGCATGGGTTGTATCTGTAATGCTTCCCCCTATGGCAATATTCTTCCCTATGTTTACTCTTTTAGAAGACTTAGGATATTTACCGAGAATTGCATTTAACGTAGATCATTTGTTTAAAAAAGCACGAGCTCACGGAAAAATGTGCCTTACAATGTGTATGGGTTTTGGGTGTAATGCTGCCGGAGTTATAGGTTGTAGAATAATCGATTCTCCCAGGGAAAGATTAATTGCAATTATTACAAATAATCTTGTTCCTTGCAACGGTAGATTCCCTTTAACTATAGTATTGTCAGCGGCCTTTTTTGCTTACTCAGGTTCCTTTATTGACAGTATCATACCGGCAATATCGATTACCCTACTAGTTATTATAGGTGTCTTTGCCACCTTAGTCGTATCGTATTTGTTGTCTAAAACCTTGTTAAAGGGAGTTCCATCTACATTTACCTTGGAACTGCCTCCTTACAGAGCACCTCAAGTAGGCAGAGTAATATATACTTCAATAATAGATCGAACTATATTTGTACTATTTAGAGCTATAGTTGTTGCAGCACCGGCAGGGGCAGTTACATGGTTGCTGGCCAATATTTATCTAGGGGATATGAGCATATTAATCTATATAGCCAACTTCTTAGAACCTTTAGGCAAGGCTATGGGTCTTGACGGTTTCATCCTTTTAGCCTTTATAGCAGGTTTTCCTGCCAATGAAATAGTAATTCCGGTTCTTCTAATGGCCTATATGTCAACAGGAAGCCTCATAGACTTTGAAAGTGTGGAGTCTTTAAAAAATGTGCTATTAGCCAATGGCTGGACTGGATTAACAGCTTTAAACGTAATGCTCTTCTCACTCCTCCACTGGCCCTGTTCAACAACCCTGTGGACTATAAAAAAGGAAACCGGCAGCTTGAAATGGACTTTTGCAGCATTTATAATACCGACAACAATAGCATTTGCAGTATGTTTTATAACGGCTAGCCTTTATAAATTGATATTTTAATATTCATTCTCCGGAGGATATAATAGATGTTTCCTCTGTTCCTCCTGATTGGATTGTGATGAGATAAAAAGCAGTACAGCTTTTCTTCTGTACTGCTTCTATAAATGATAAATTTTATTTGTTTATAGCATTTTCAATTCTTCTTCTTACTTTTTCTTCTCCCATTATTTGTTGTAACTCCCATACATCAGGAGATACAGCCCGACCCATTACAGCTATTCTTACTAGGGTACTTACATGGCCTACGTGGCCTTTATAACTGTCTGGGTTTTTCTTGTAGTCTTTTGGTTTTGCTGCATAGCCGTTTTCACTCGCTATAGTCCTTATTTTGTCAAACCATTGGCTTTGGTCATCACTATGATCGTAAGTAGTTAAATATGCATTCAGAAGTTTCTTTGCTTCCTCTTCATCTATGTTTTCCGGATATTTATCAACAATTTCAAAATATTCATCAAAGTAATAGCTTATAAATTCTAAAATTTGTTGACAGTATATTAAATCTTTTCGAGGATTTCTACCCTCTCTTCCTACAGATAGTAGCTTAATTACTTGTTCTTTGTTGGAAAGCAGAAGTTCAGCTGCTTCCTTTTTATATTCATTAGCCCACTTTTGTAAAAATTCATATATTTCTTCTGCCGGAATTTTTAATAGTACGTCCTTACTTATATTATTTAACTTATCTAAATCAAACAAGGCTCCTGAAGTACTCATTTTCTCCAAAGTAAATTCAAATTCATCGATGGAGCTTTCAGGATTTTCCATTCTCCATTCTTCATAGTTTGAATTCAGTATAGTAAGTAAGTATTCTCTTACAGCTGCAGGATGGTAACCTAATTCCCTATAGTAACCTAAACCCAGCTCCGGATCTTTTCTCTTTGACAGCTTTCTTCTTGCCCCATTTTCCATTATCATCAAATGAGCTGTATGGCAGTAAATAGGAGTTTCCCAGCCTAATACAGTAAATAATTCATAATGGATAGGCAGTGTAGAAAGCCATTCTTCGCCTCTTACTACATGGGTTACACGCATTAGATGATCGTCTACTACATGGGCAAAATGATATGTAGGTATGCCGTTTGTTTTTAGAATTACTATATCTTGAAAGTTTTCGGGAAGTTTTAGCTGACCTCTTATGGCATCTTTGATTTCAAAGCTGCCTTCTTCTGTTCCTTCAGAGCGTAATCTTAAAACGAATTCTTTATTGTTGTCTAAATGATTTTCTACTTCTTCAATAGTTAAATTTCTATCTCTTGCCCATTTACCGTAATATCCTGTATTTACATTTTCCTCTATTTGTTGTTTTCTTAATTCTTCTAATTCTTCTTCTGTACAAAAACAAGGGTATGCTCTTCCCATTTCAACTAAGTGTTTTGCAAAGCATTGGTATATTTCTGCTCTATTACTTTGATAATATGGTCCGTAGTTTCCAGTCTCTCCTTCAATTGTTGCACCTTCGTCAAACCTCAAGTCAAAAAATTCTAAGGAAGAAATTATCGTTTCTACGGAACCTTCTACTTTTCGTTTTTGGTCTGTATCTTCTATTCTAAGCATGAAAACACCGCCACTTTGACGAGCCAATCGTTCGTCAACGAAGGCTCCATATAAATTTCCCAAGTGAATAAAACCTGTAGGACTTGGTGCCAATCTTGTAACCTTAGCCCCTTCCGGTAAATCCCTCTCAGGATATACTTCATTTTCATAGTAATCAATTATCTTACTTATATTTGGGAATAATAATTCTGATAGTTTTTTATAATCCATTTTTTCCTCCATTTAACCCATTATAATCTGTATTTTACTCTACTTTGGCCTATTACTTCTTCTTTAGCATTTAACACAGCAATGTCCAGCAACATCGCCTTCCTTAACCATCAAGTTGTTTTTTGAAACTTTAAGGAAGCCGATTTTTTCTAATAATTGAATCCTGCTTTCATCTGCTTCCATATAAACTTTAGTAGCTCCTATGGTAATTGCCTTCCTTACAAGCATTCTTACTAATAAATCCTCATAGTTTTGTCCTTTGAATTGTTTTTTTACACAGAGCATATCGATGAAGTATTTACCCTCTTTAAATAATAATCTGCCTGTAGCTGCTGGCACACTATCTGTATATAGTACTGCATTAAAAGCAAAGTCATCGTAAAAGTCAGTAATTTTATTTTCTATACTTTCTTCAGCAAATACTTCCTCCCTAATGGTAAGAACAGTATTTAATTTATCTCTTCCTTGCACCCATTCAGTGGAAACCATAGTACACCTCAAGCTATTTTATAATGTAGGGTTAACCCATGTCAATAGACTAATTGCTTAGATTTTTTTACATATGTAGGCTCCTTGAAAAGTTAGCCTATCGCTTAAATCTTTATTATAAGAAATCCCTTCAGTTAGAGGGCCTAAAATAGTAGAATCTAGTAAATTTAGATTGTAGCCATTAATTAGCTCCATCATTTGTTCTTCATTATATAAACTGCTTTCAGTAATTTCCGCTTCACCCTTAAGTTCTTCATAATATATATATGCTCCGCATATTGTACCCTTATCTTTTACTAAGGGTACAATTACATCATATAATTTACTCCCTGTCTCTTTTTCATATCTTTCTGTCATATGGTAGTCAATTACCAGATCTACAGATGACTTTCTAAGAGGAAGCACATTATAGTCACAACATAGAAAAATAAAGTTTTTATGTTGATAAAAATTCTCTAAATCTTTTTTTAAACTGGTAATTCTTTCATAGTCATAATCTATGAGAATATATGTAGATTCTGGTGGAATATACTTTATATACTGCATGAGTGTAAATCCTACACAATTATCTATTTCAACTATATATTTTAGTTCTTTTTCATATTTGTTTATATATTCAACTAATGTTGCTATTCCCCTATATAAAAAATTACTATAATTAGGAGTAGTAGAATCCAAATATTCTTCCTTAGTAGGCAGTCTTTCTCCATTTACAAGTTTAGTGCGTACACAGGACTTATCTATATATATTCCATCTTTAATTTCAGCACTATAACCACAACTACAATTTATGCTTGCTTCAATTACATTATTTTGTTCAATTGTACCATCTGGTAATGTTAATTGACTTTGACAGTAAGGACATTGAAGCAAATGTAATGAAGACAAGGAAAGACCTAATTTTTGAACCTTGTCCTTTTCCCGCCATTTAATTTCATTTATTCTTTCCTTTATTTGATATTTTACAGTAGTAAAATTCGCAATTTCTCCCTCTACCTCTTCTTTCTTTTCCTTTAGACATGATAAATAAAAATCCCTAAAGGCTTTGGTATTTTCTCCACTTAACCTTTGCATGGCCATAATTTGTTGTGCCTTGCTTAAAGAGAATCCTAAATTCTTCAACTCAATTATCCGCTTTAGATCACGGCTGTCTGAATCACTGAATTTATAATGTCCGCCATCCTTTTCCGCAACCAGCAACTCTAAATCTAAGTAGTGGCGAACAGTATCTTGAGTTATATTATGCATTTCAGCAAATTTACCGATCTTCATAAATTACTCCTATTCTTTGTGTTTTATATATGATTATACCATAATTGTCAATGGAGTAACGATTAAAACTATAAGATCCCTATCAAATATTGTTAATATAAGCTTGTAATAATCTTAAAATCGTGTTAAATTAAAAATATCTAAACTTAAGGATTTTTTCTAAGAGCAAGGAATTTTTTATTAAGGTGTGTTATGAATAAAAGCTTAAAGGACTTAGCGTCAAAAGCACATTGTCTAAAAAACTAACAGGAGGAAAGTAATGAAAAAATTTAGTTTATTATTAGTAATTGTCTTGGTATTAAGCTTATTTGCAGGCTGTAGTAGTGAACCTCCTAGTAGCCCTACAGCTGAAAATGAACCAGAAGCAGTAGTTGAACCTAATAATAAGGAGCCGGAAGTTAAACCTGAAAATCAGGAAGAAGAAGTTGAACCTGTCAACGTTACTATAGCAGGACTTAAAGGTCCTACCTCTATAGGCATGATTAAAATGATTGATGAAGTATCTCTTAATAACGATAAGTACAGGGTAGAATATATTGCTGAAAGTGCGCCAGATTCTCTTACAGGAAAGATTATAAAGGGCCAAATCCAAATATCATCAGTACCAATTAATTTAGCCTCAGTTTTATATAATAGGATGGAAGGCCTTATCCAATTAATGGCCGTTAACACAGTAGGGAACTTATACATAGTAGGTACTGAAGATATAAGTTCAGTAGAAGAATTAGAAGGCAAAACATTAGGCATGAGCGCAAAAGGATCAACTCCTGACTATGCCATGAATTATATTTTAAAACAAAAGGGACTTGAAGGAAAAACAGAATTAGATTATGTTTTAGACCACCCTACTTTAGCTCAATCAGTAATTTCAGAAGATAGTAAGGTAGCATTATTGCCTCAACCTTTTGTAACACAAGTTATGATGAAAAATGAAAATGTTAAAATGTTAATAGACTTAAACCAAGCATGGACTTCTGTAACAGAGGAAGGTAGTGAACTAATTACAGGATGTATAATCGTAAATAAAGAGTTTGCAATGAACAATAAGGAATTTGTTAGCAAATTTCTACAAGAATATGAAAAGTCTGTAAACTGGGTTTTAGAGAACCCGAAGGATGCATCCTTGTTAGTTGAAAAACATGAAATTATGCCAAGCGCTCCCTTAGTTGAAAGGGCAATACCTTACAGCGGCATAACATTTAGGAAAGCTACAGAAGTAAAAGAAAATTTAAAGGGCTTTTATGAAATATTATTCGATTCTAACCCAGCTTCAATAGGAGGAAGCATGCCGGATGATGAATTCTATTATACGGAATAAAAGTAAATTGTTAATTGTTATATTTTGGATATTGATGTGGGAGATACTTTCTCTGATAATTAATAGGGAAATTTATCTCCCTTCTCCTCATGCTACTTTTTCGGCTCTTTTAGCTTTATTAGCTGAAAAGGAAAGCTATATCACTATTTTTTACAGCACTTACAGAACATTAACAGGTTTTTTAATATCCTGTGTTTTTGGAATTATTTTAGGTTATATATGTGCTATTAACAAATTTTTTTATAATTTATTATATCCCTTAGTAGGGGTTATTCGTACAATTCCAGTAATGTCTATAATTATTATTGCAATATTTTGGTTTAGAGATAGTAATGTTCCTATTTTCGTTGCTTTTCTCATGTGCTTCCCTATAATCTGGACGAATACAGTCACTGGAATAGATTCTACTGATGTTAAACTTTTACAAATGTGTGGCATATATAAAATAAGCAAAGTCAGAGTTATTAAATCTGTATATTTTTATTCTGCTCTACCCTATATAAAAGCCGCCATGATTTCAGCCTTAGGTATAGGATGGAAAGTTACTTCCGCTGCAGAAGTTTTAAGTCTGCCTAAATACTCTATCGGTGGTTTTCTATACGACTCAAAAGTTTATCTTGAAATACCAAGCTTATTTGCCTGGACTATAATTATAGTTTTATTAAGTTTCATCTTTGAAAGTTTGTTAAAGGCATTATTTAATTTAGGAGAAAACTATGATTAAACTTGTAAATGTATCAAAGAAGTATAATGATTTAGAAGTATTGGAAGATTTTAATATTTCCTTTAAAAAAAATAAAATAACATCTTTATTCGGTCCCTCCGGAGTAGGCAAAACAACCATTGCAAATATTGTAGCTGGTATTATCCCAATAGATAAAGGTTCTGTTGAAGGAATTAATGGTTCATTGATTTCCTATGTCTTTCAGGAGCCGAGACTTCTAAAATGGTACAATGTATACGATAACATTGATTTTGTATTAAAAGATCTTTACCCTCCTACTGAAAGGGTAAAGATAATAAAAAGATATCTAAAGATGGTGGGCTTAAGTGAATATAAAAACTATAAGATAAACCAGCTTAGCGGTGGCATGGAACAAAGAGTATCCTTGGCAAGAGCCTTTGCCTATCCTTCTGACATACTCATAATGGATGAACCTTTCAAAGGCCTTGATTTTAAACTGAAAAAGGAAATGATTTCTCTTTTTAAATCCATGTGGAAAAACAGCAATCGAACAGTAATTTTTATAACCCACCAAGTAGATGAGGCTATAGAATTAGCCGATACAATTTTTAAACTAAAAAACAGACCTATAGACATAATCAACAGAATAAATACAAATAGTAATAGAGAAGAAATAAAAAATTTACTATTAATGTAATCAAATTACTGATTATATATCCGGTAGGTTGCTTTGACTTTAAATATAAAATTGTTTCTATAAAACAGTCTAAGGGGGATAAGTAGTATGTACAAACTTTGGGCAAAGATAATAAAAAACAATAAAACTATCAACTCTATTGTAGTTAGTAACAAGGAAGATATTCCCAACGAAAAGAAAAGGGCTAAATGTATCGATGAAATATGTAAAAAATTAGATTTAAGTGTTCCCCTTTGGTTAAAAAAACATAGTAAAGAATTCTCTCAATTTAATAGTGTAACATTTTACCCTGAAGATTTCATAGATGAAATTGATTTCGATAAACTTGAAATTGAATTAATTGATGACAAAAAATAAGACAGCAAATCGAAAAAGATTGGCTGCCTTATTACTGATTCTTGATTTTTATTCCCTACTAATTTATGTCCCACTGATAAAGAACTACTAAGAGCAAGAAGAACCAAAGCAAGGTATTTAATTCTATATCACAGTCACTTTTACAAACGATTACAACTAAGAGCAAAAAGAAAAACAATAATGAAGAATCAATTCCTCTATCTCCTAAGACACAGTCTCTGTCTCTTCTTATTAAGTCTCTATCCCTTCTTCCCCTATCACCGCGAACCCTGCCACAGTCACTTTGAGTATTTACATTATCATCAACCTCTACAATATCTTCATCTTTGCTGCATTCCATAATATCTTCAGGTTTATTACATTTCATAATTACCTCCTAATTAAAACTAATACATTTTTTTATTCATTATATTCATTTAAGAAGTTTATGTTAATGATATTGATTTTCCGTTTTTTTTGAAATTGTGCATAATATAGAAAATTTACGAAATAATATCTTTATACTTAATTTAAGGAGGATAAACATTGGATAAATTTGCATTAGTATTAGTTATAATAGGAGCTATAAATTGGGGATTGATCGCACTATTCCAATTCGACTTAGTTGCAGCTATTTTCGGCGGTCAGCTGGCATTGTTTAGTCGTTTAGTTTATGGTCTTGTAGGATTAGCAGGTCTATACTGCATAACATTATTATTCAATGAACGCGAAAGAGTAGACTAAAAGGAGACTGCATAATACAATCAAAAAGACAATCATTTCGATTGTCTTTTTGATTGTGGCAACTATTCCCCTGCTATTGCTAAAGTCTTAATTTTTAAGGAAGGTGAGCCTATATATGCTGCTCCCGGTAAACCGAACTTTAAATCACTGCCTACTTCTTCAATATTATTAAGCATTTCGAAATAATTTCCAGAAACTATTATTTGTTCAACAGGCCTAATAATTTTACCCTTTTCAATTAAGTATCCTAATGCTGCCAAGGAAAAGTCTCCCGATACGGAATTTAACCCTGAATGGAGTCCCTGAAGTTCTGTTATCATTATACCTTTATCTATAGTACTTACCATCTCATCTAAGGTTTTCTCTCCTTTTTCTAGATAAAAGTTAGAAGGTGCAATATTTATGGATGATTTGTAAGAACCCTTGCTGGCATTTCCTGTAGTTTCGACGCCGTCTTTTTTAGCTGTTTTTAAATTATGAAAGTATGTTTTTAAAATCCCTTTATCTACGACTTTTTTATACTTACATGCAACACCTTCTCCATCAAAAGATCGAGATGCCAAACCTCCATCCATGTAGGGATCATCTATCAGAGTAAATCTATCACTTGCTATCTTTTCATTTAATTTATCTTTTAATAAGGAGAGATTTTTTTGTACAGCTTCAGCAGAAAATATTCCCGTAAATGCTTCCAACATATCTGCTGCTGCTGAATTTCTAATAATTACTTGGTAATTTCCTGATTTAACCGACTTTCCACCTAAAAGACCTATTGCTTCTTCTACGGCTTCCTTTGCAATTTCTTTTACATTAAATTTTTTAAAGTCATTGCCGGCACGATATGCCATACCTGTCTTTATATCTTGGCCCTCTTTGGCATCTACAACAACATATGTATATGCCATATTGCTTTTATCGTGTAAGTACAGACCCTTGGTATTGGACATAATTACTTCTCCGTAACCGTCTCCGTATACACAAGTTTTAACTGAAGTAATTCTATTATCTAATTTATAGGCCTCTTTTTCAAGGTCTTTAACGAATTTAATTTTTTCTTCTTCTTTTACCTTATCTAAGCCTGGATTAAAAGACTTTACTTCCCTGTATTCTTTAGATCCTTCAAAAATAAACTCCTCATCATCAGAATCTATTATAGTTGCATTTTCCACAACATCTTTAATTAATTGGTCGATAGATGTTTCATCTACCTTCTCAGTATAGGAATATCCCATTTTTCCTTTGTAGGTTCCTCTTAGGGAAAGTCCTTCACTTTCAGACAAACTATATCCGTCTAATTCTTTCTGAAATACTTTCAGCGATAGACTGCTACC
The DNA here is from genome assembly GCA_012518555.1 of Tissierellia bacterium. GTDB lineage: Bacteria > Bacillota > Clostridia > Tissierellales > Sedimentibacteraceae > Sedimentibacter. The sequence continues at coordinate 1,397 of JAAYRW010000067.1, read as the reverse complement.
AGCTGAATAGTAGACTTCCATAGTATCTAAGCCATTCTTTTTGCCCTCTTGAAAAATTTTTTCAATTAATGATTTCATATCCATTAAACTTCACCTTCCCTTCCACCTACAGTTATTTCCGAAACTCTTATCATTGGTTGACCTACATTAGCTGGAATACTTCCACTTACAGAACCACACATTCCCTGACTTAATTTCAGGTTATTTCCTACCATATCTATTTTATTAAGGATATCTGTTCCTTTACCTATCAAGGTTGCCCCTCTAACAGCTTCTTTAATTTTACCGTTCTCAACTATATATCCTTCCATTACAGCAAAGTTAAATTCACCGGTGCTAGGATTTACAGAACCTCCTCCCATATTTTTTGCATAAAGACCTTTTTCCGTATTTGCAATTATTTCTTCAGGGCTAGAATTGCCAGCATCGATGTAGGTATTAGACATACGAGATGTTGGAGCATATCTAAAGGACTGTCTTCTTGATGAGCCAGTAACATCCATATTCATTCTACGGGCATTTAATTTATCAACCATGTATCCTTTAAGTATACCCTTTTCAATAAGTACATTTGGTCTTGAAGGAGTTCCTTCATCATCTATAGTATAAGAACCCCATTCCTTGGGAATTGAACCATCGTCTATTGCCGTAACTAGTGGAGATGCTATCTGCTGACCTATTTTTCCGGCAAATACAGAAAGACCCTTTGCAACAGATGTAGCTTCTAAGCCGTGACCACAGGCTTCGTGGAAAATTACACCACCAAAACCATTGTCGATAATTACCGGCATTCTTCCGCTAGGGCTGTATTTTGCATTTAACATGTTAACTGCAACTCTTGATGCCTCCTTTGCATAGTAGTCAATATCTAAATTCTCGAAAAATTCATATCCTTGACTTGCACCGGGACCAAAAAATCCAGACTGCATTTCCCCGTCTTTACTCGCTACCGATGAAATTCCAAGTCTTGAACGAACACGGCTGTCTTCTTTCCACAAGCCTTCAGAATTTGCTATCATTATATTTTGTATGTAATCTGTGTAATTAACCGTAACTTGAGTAACTAAATCACTATAGTTAAAAGCTGTATTATAGGCCTGTCGCATAACTTCAACCTTTTTAGTTTTTTCAACTGTAGAGGGATCTATTTTAATAGAGTTAATGTTTTGCACATCAGTTTTTAATAAATTTATAGTAATGTCCTGAGAATTTCCTTCTAATGCTTTGGCTGCTTTCTTTGCAGTTTCTATAAGTGTTTCTCTATTAGATTTGTTAGTATAGGCATAAACACTGTTAAATCCTTTGAATATGCGGATACCTACACCATAATCCCTACCAGACATGGTACTTTCAACTTTACCGCCAATCATAACTATTCCGTTATTAGTTCGGTCTTC
>JAAYRW010000066.1 GCA_012518555.1 Tissierellia bacterium | reverse complement strand
CATTTTCAAATATGCTTCTAAGTCCTTTGCTTTTTCGAAAGAGATTCCGTATACACGTTGAAGCATCTTGTTGTTTTCATTTCCTCTCCAATAAGCTCCTGCAATACTTAACAATTTAAAAGCTCTGGGTTTTTTAGTATTTAAAAGGTGAGGTCCAGCACATAGGTCAACAAAATCTCCATGCTTATAAAATGAAATTACTGCATCTTCAGGTAAGTCTTGAATTAACTCAACCTTGTAGGGTTCCCCTTCTTCTTCCATATACTTAATAGCTTCTTCCCTAGGAAGTTCAAATCTTTCTAATTCATATCCTTCTTTAACGATTTTCTTCATTTCTGCTTCGATTTTTTCTAAATCTTCACTGGTCAATCTATAGTCTAAGTCGATATCGTAATAAAAGCCATTTTCAATGGCAGGTCCTATGGCAAGTTTAGCACTAGGCCACAATCTTTTTATGGCATCTGCCATAATATGAGATGATGTATGCCAGAAAATATCCTTACCTTCCCTATCTTCAAATTTTACAAACTTAATATTGCCGTCTTCATTTAAAGTATCTTGAAGTCCAATTGTTTCGCCCTTATATATAGCTCCAACAACATTTCTAGCAAGACCTTCACTTATACTCTTAGCTACATCTAAAGCTTTAGTTCCTTTTTCGTATTCTCTGACACTATTATCAGGTAATGTAATTTTAATCATTTATTTTCCTCCGTATTCAATATTTTTCAAACTTTAGTAACCGCTCTTTCTTCTCCTTTCAGTGGAAAAGGGGTTAGATCATACTCAGGGGAATTCACCAACATAAACAAAAAATCTCGTTCTCAAACGTATGTTTAAGGACGAGATAATCGTGGTTCCACCTTAGTTGCTTCTCAAAGGATTTAAGGCATCCCTACCAAGACATTGGGTCATAAAGACTTTCTGTCTTAACTCAGGATTAGTTTTCAAACAGGCATACTTAGGAAGTTCCACCTATATTCCCTCTCTATAAAGCTGTTTCTGTTTTACTCGATCCTTCACAGTCTATTTTAAATATTATATTACTGACAATTTTCTTTGTCAATAGAATTTTTATTTTCGTTTTTTTCTTCTCCATGAAGATTTGTTTTTAGAAGATTTTCCTCTGCTCTGCTTTGATTTCTTTTCTTTAGACATTTCCACTACGACCTTCATTCCCTTAATTTGAGAGCCGTCCATTCTATCAAGAATCCTATGTTTATGCTCTTTTGCCGCCGTAAAAAATGAATAGTTATTAAATATTTCAATTTCACCTATATCACTGCCTGGAATACCACATTCCCCTGCTACGGCACCTAAAATATCTCCAGGACGTATACCTTGATTTTTACCTAAATTAACATGAAATCTATCAGTATCATAGGCTTTTAAGGAGCCTCTTTTTCTTCTTTCAGGGATTTTTTCATTTAAGTCTCTTCCTTCTGACAAGTCAAATTTCACTAACTTTTTAATCATTGCAGCAATTATAGTTTCAGCATCATAGCCTTTATCCAAGAGCCTTCCTGCTAATAATCTATTTTCTCCTAAATCGCCCTTTTCAATTACACTGACAATGCTTCTAACAAATTTATCTTGTTTGACTTCATTAACTCTTTCTACTGTTGGAATATTTCTTTTCCTAATTGATTTTTTTGTGTACCTTTCGATATTTTCAATTTTGTTCATTTCCTTTGGACTTGCTAAAGTAAATGATGCCCCTTCTTTTCCGGCTCTCCCAGTCCTTCCTATACGATGAACATAATAATCTTCTTTTAATGGAACTTCGTAATTTATAACTACTTCAACTTCCTTTATATCTAAGCCTCTGGCAGCTACATCGGTTGCAATAAGAATATCCGTAAGACCCTTGTTAAATTTACTTAAAGTATCTAGTCTTTGAGATTGTTTTATATCACCATGTATTTTATCACAGTTGTATCCTTTTTCAATAAGTTGGTCGTATAACTGATCTACAGCTCTTTTAGTATTGCAAAATATTAAAGTAAGCTTAGGAGTATAGGTATCGATTAATCTAATTAATGCTTCAAGCTTATCCGAATGTTTAACAAGAAAATAACTTTGTTTCACTTCTTTAGCTGTTATTCCTTCTCTTAAAGTTTTTATGGAAACAGGATCTTTTAAGAACTTTTTGATTATTTTCTTCATATCTTGAGGAATTGTCGCAGAAAACAATAAAGATTGGACAGGATGATCTATTTTGCTTAATATTAATTCAATATCTTCTCTGAATCCCATTTTAAGCATTTCATCAGCTTCATCTAATACAGTAATTTTCATTTCACTGAGTTTAATTACGCGTCTGTCAATTAAATCAATAACTCTGCCGGGAGTACCTACAATAATTTGAGCTCCCCCCTTAAGTTTTCTTATCTGTTCTCTAATATCAGCTCCTCCGTAAACGGCTACTGTCTTAATGCCATCCATGTACTTAGCGATTTTCCTTACTTCATTTGCAACCTGTACGGCCAACTCTCTAGTTGGCAACAAAACTAATGCCTGAGGCATTCTTATTTCTTTATCTATTTTTTCAAGAATAGGAATAGCAAATGCTGCTGTTTTTCCTGTTCCTGTATTTGATTGTCCCACAATATCTTTACCCTCTAATATTACGGGAATAGCCTCTTGTTGGATTTGAGTACCTTCTACGAAGCCCATATCACCTAAGGCTCTTTGAATGTTATCATTCAAAATTACATTTTCAATTTTCATTAATTTTTCAACCTCGTTCTATTTTTACTAACTTCTTATTATACTATGTAAATTGTAATAATACAAACATTTTTTTAATTATTTGTAAATTTCTTGTAATAATTATTCAAGGAACTTTTTGGTTAGATCATCTTGCTATCTCATTTACCAAAATATACTCTCCGACTTTAGTATTGCTCAAAACTTATGATTATATTATAATTATAGAAATATTTAAAAAAATCTATTTTATATATGGAGGAAAAAATGAAAATACGGTATATTCACCACAGCTGTTTCCTAATAGAAATGGAAAATTCTTTTTTGCTTTTCGATTATTACAAACATAGAAATACATCTGATTTTAACTTTAAAGAATTGCTTGAGGAAATATTTGAAAGTTCCAAAGATTTTTATGTTTTTGCTTCTCACTCTCACATGGATCATTTTAATTACGACATTCTTTCTTGGATAGAAGAAAAATCAAATACTTACTACATACTTTCTTCTGACATTAAATTATATAATCAAACAAACAACCTATATACAGTAAAAGAAGGAGATGTGCTATCTATTAATAATATTAAACTTAATATTTTCGGTTCCACAGATGAGGGAGTAAGTTTCATGGTAAATGTAGAGGGCTTAATTTTATTCCATGCCGGTGATTTAAATTGGTGGAAATGGCCAGGGGACACTCCCGAAGATGAGAAAACAATGGAAAAAGCATTTAAAAATATAGTTAATAAGATTTTAAAATATAATGAAAAAATTGACATTGCTTTCTTTCCTGTAGACGGAAGACTTGAATATAATTACTTATGTGGCGGAGAATATTTTATTCAAAAGTTAAATCCCAAAACCTTCGTACCTATGCATTCTTGGGATAAATACCAAGTAACTTCTAACTTTAAAAATAAAATGTCCAAGTATAGCACAGAGGTTATAGAAATAAGACATCCAAATGAGCTCCTTAAAATTAATAGCTAGTAACTAATTAATACAATTATTAATTTTCTAAATTTAAAAGCAGTATTCATCTTTATTTATTTCCCCCTAATTTTTCAAACATAAACATATTAGAAATAAATCTGCATAATATTTTACAAATACTATAGATGTAACAGTATTGTATAAAGGTTTAAAAATCTTGAAATTGATATGTAATTAGGGGGGATATTGTGAGAATAACCATAACCAGCGAAAGTGGTGATTGGAAAGAAATGATTTATACTAAGGATAAGGTAACTTATGAAGTTAGAAATCCGGAAATCTTAGATTTTTTTGTTAAATTGACTGATGCCTACAACAATAATGAAACTATCGATGATATGTTCGAATGTTTGTATAACTTAATTAATTATGGCTATCTTTATACAGATGATGAATATGAAAAGGATTATGATTTTTATGGTGATTATTATGAAGACTATTTTGATTTAGAAAATGAGGGAATTTTAGATTTTGATGAAGGATTTAAATTAATTCATACAGATATTGAATATTTTGTAGATGGGGAAATGGTTACCAAGGAAGAATACGATATTGCCTGGGATGACAGATTAGGATATTTAGGTTCATCTAACTGGGAAGATAAGGGTCTTACTATAATTAATTCTGACACTGAAGAAATAATATTTTTAGGCAAAATGACATAATAAAATGAGATTCTTTGACTAGGCCTCAGAATGACAATATCCAATAAAAATTCGGGGACCTTCCTCCTACTGGCAATTCCCACTAGAAGAGATGTCCCCAAAACTTTCACCTACTAATCTTCATCAAACTTAAGCACTGCAAGGAATGCTTCTTGTGGAACTTCTACATTTCCTATTTGTCTCATTCGTTTCTTGCCTTCTTTTTGTTTTTCCAGCAACTTTTTCTTTCTTGAAATATCTCCGCCGTAACACTTGGCTAAGACGTCCTTTCTAAGAGCTCTAACTGTCTCTCTGGCAATTATTTTGTTGCCTACTGCAGCCTGCAAAGGCACTGCAAACAAATGTCTAGGAATTACGTCTTTCAGCCTCTCTACAATTCCTCTTCCTCTTTCATAGGCTTTTTCTTCATGGACTATAATTGAAAATGCATCAACTAATTCATTATTTATAAGTATATCCAACTTCACCAGCTCAGAGCGTACATAGCCTTCAAACTCATAATCTAAGGAAGCATATCCTCTAGTTTTAGATTTCAATGCATCAAAGAAATCGTAAATTACTTCATTTAAAGGCAACTTATAATGAAGAACGACTCTATTAGCATCTAAATATTCCATATTAATAAATGTACCTCTTCGGTTTTGACATAGATCCATTATGGGACCTACATAATCCGAAGGGCTCATAATCGAGGCAGAAACAATAGGCTCTTCCATATAATCTATTTCCTGAACCGGAGGCATATTGGTTGGATTTTGCAAAATCATCATTTCTCCGTCAGTTTTATATACTTTGTATATTACGCTAGGTGTAGTTGCTATAATGTTTAAGTTAAACTCTCTCTCTAATCTTTCCTGGATAATTTCCATATGGAGAAGACCTAAAAACCCACATCTAAATCCAAATCCTAAAGCTATGGATGTTTCAGGTTCAAATGTTAATGACGCGTCATTAACTTGAAGTTTTTCCAAAGCATCTCTTACACTGTTATACTCTTCCCCTTCTGCCGGGTAAACTCCACAAAAAACCATAGAAGTAACTTTTTTGTATCCTGGTAAAGGTTCATTGGCAGGATTGTCATTACTGGTTATTGTATCTCCTACTTGACAGCTTTTTACATCCTTCATACTGGCACATAAATATCCAACATCTCCTGAATACAGGCAAGATACAGGTTTTTGTGTAGGCGAAATTACACCTACTTCAGTAACGTCAAATGTCTTGCCTGTAGACATCATCCTTATTTTATCTCCCTTTTTAACCTGACCTTCTTTTATCCTTACGTAGGCAACAACACCTCTGTAGGTATCATAGTAGGAATCAAAAACTAATGCCCTTAAAGGCGCATCTTCATCTCCTGTAGGAGGTGGTATAAGATTTACTATTGCTTCTAAAACTTGGTCGATATTTAAATTATCCTTAGCTGAAATCAAAGGAATATCTTCACAATCAAGTCCTATTACATCTTCTATTTCCTGTTTTATTTCATCTGGTCTCGCACTGGGTAAATCAATTTTATTAATAACTGGAACGATTTCTAAATCCTGATCTAAAGCCAAATAAACATTGGCTAAAGTTTGTGCTTCAATACCCTGGGCTGCATCAACCACAAGAATGGCTCCTTCACAAGCAGCCAAACTTCTTGAAACTTCATAATTAAAATCAACGTGTCCCGGAGTATCTATTAAATTAAGAGTATACTCATTGCCATCCTTGGCTTTATACAATAGACTCATAGTTTGAAGCTTAATGGTAATTCCTCTTTCTTTCTCTAAATCCATATTGTCCAAAACCTGGTCTTCCATTTCCCTGGAAGTAAGAAGCCCCGTGTTTTCTATTAATCTATCAGCTAAAGTTGATTTTCCATGATCTATATGAGCGATTATCGAAAAGTTCCTTATGTACTTTTTTCTGTCCAAATAAATGTAACCTCCCTCTTAAAACTAAGGGTATTATATCAAATTTCTTGTAAAAAGTAAAACTGTTATTTCGCTTTGTTACTGTTATTTATTGATTTCACTAATATATTCAAACAATATTTCAGAAAGTAAGTCTGCCGTATACTGTACTTCTTCGTATGTATTTAAAGTGGTGCCTACCTCTATTAGAAAAGCATAATCAGATAGGTATTGATTGAAATAGCCACCTTCTCGCACTATAATTTCCCTTAATAGCCCTGGATAAATTTGATTTGCTTTTTCATGTAGTTTTCCTGCATTCTCCTTTAATTTATGGGAATTATCATTTTTATCTCCTACTACAAGGGTACAAGTTGCTGCTGTTTTCCCATTAATTTCAACAGTCTTTACCCTTGATAAAAACTTTTCGTAACTTGAATTCTCATCTGCACCATCTCGGTGAAAATCTATAAGAACATTAGTTTTAGTGTTAGATAAAACTTGACGTACTGCAAAATTGGAATTTGCATAAGATGAATTATAATCAGGATAATCGTTATAGTCTTTTAAATGAATAACTTTAAGACCTTTTCCAAATAATTCTCCTGCTATTTGACTGCCTATCCCCACAATATTGGCGCTTTCCTCCAAGCTACGATAGTTAGTATCTTGATTTTCTTTGAAAGCTTCCGTTCCGTGAGTGTGAAATAAAACAATATTTAAACCGCCACCTATAGCATCAGTATTTACGAACAACTTTCTTGATGCACTGCTTCTGGAAGATGATGTAACTACCCTAAAAAAGTTTTTCTTTCGATCATTTGCTAAGTACACTTCCTTTTTAGTACTGGGAGAAGTGTATTCATCATCATCAAAGATCTCTAATTTTTCTACTGCATTTCCGCTTTCTATAGTTTTAAAAACTTCTTCACTTTTAGATTCATTGTTTTCAATTATCTCTGTATCATTTTCTTTTTCTTTAAAAGTTTTTTCAAGAAACAAGTTGAAATAGGACATAATCTTGTCAAGTGTGCTTGAATTAGTAGTATCCTTACGATTATTATAATTAATTGAAATGGTTGTAACTTCCTGTCCCGACTTTCTTTCCTCTGATAAGTTATATACGAAACTATATCCTAAAAAAAGCACTGACAAACATATTATAGACAGTACCATATAAAATTTCGATCCACCCTTATTTTTTCTTCGTCTTTTCATTACTTCAACTCCACATATTTTCTTAATAGTTATATATTAATGTATATGTGTATTGTTTCCTGAATAACACTGTTATTTTTTACAATTAGATTACGTTTTTACAAATCCAGGGTGTATGGCTTTATTAATTGCATCTGCCAATAGTTCAGATAAATAATCCATCAATTCATCGACACCACTGGGAGTTACGATTGATTCACCATACATGGGGCTTAGAATTTCCTTTATAAAAGCTTGTTTTTCATTATATTCTAAATCACTTAAAATTCCCATTATCTGACCTACATCATCGGTTTTATCTTTCAGCGTTTCTTCCATCATTTCAATAGTATCATTAACTATAGTTGCCGTATCGACTACTGTAGGTATACCTATAGCTACAACTTTTGTACCGACAGATTCTTTATTAAGTGAACCTTGCATATTTCCTATACCTGAACCCGGCTCTATTCCTGCATCAGTTATTTGAACTACTGCACAAAGTCTTCTCATTTTCCGTGATGCTAAAGCATCAATTATTATTACTAGCGTAGGTTTTATTTTCTCTACAACACCTATAATAGTATTTATGGTTTCAATTCCAGTAGTACCCAGTACCCCAGGCTCCAATATGGAAACCTCATTGTAATCTTCATCAAACTCTTTATTATAGGCTTTAAAAAACTGCCTGGTTACTTTAATATTATCTAAAGTTTTAGGTCCTAAAGCATCTGCCGTAATATTTCTATTTCCCAGCCCTACTACTAAAACCCTTTCCCTCTTAATACCGGAAACATCCTTAATAGCCTTAGCTAAAATTTCAATAACTTCCTGTCTCGATTTTTGAGTAAGGTTTTTTAAACTTTTAGTTTCATAAGTTACATATTTACCCTTTTTCTTTCCTACTATCTTTTCAGCCTCAGTATCTGTTATTTCTAATTCTATAACTTCACCATGGCTAAAATTCTTAGTTTTTAAAGTTATTCCCTCTACCCTACGGGCAAGAGATTCATTTGCCTCATAAGCCAAATCCGTTCTATACATATTACCTCCAATAATATTGAACTTAGCGCCCCCTATCCTTTCAAATGATAAGATCATTGTTATTATAGTTTTTTTCGATTT
>JAAYRW010000065.1 GCA_012518555.1 Tissierellia bacterium | reverse complement strand
TAGCCCATAGATTATCTACGGTACGTGATTCCAATGCCATTATGGTTCTTGAACAAGGAGAAATCATTGAACGAGGTGACCACGATGAACTAATGGCGCAAAAAGGACGCTACTATGCATTAAATGCAGGAATAATAGAGTTAGAATAATAGGAATTTCCACTCATAATGGGTGGAAATTTTGTAGTTTTCGAATATCTGTCGAAAAACAAGAAAAATATCCACTCACGGTTTCGGCCACGAATAATTCTAAAGCTCATTCCGGCTAAAAATCCTACAGCTTGCAAACTCGCTTTGCTCAAACAATGCAAGCTGCTTAACGGATTTTTAGCCTGCATTCGCTAAGAATTGTAGTCGTGTCCTGCAAATGTTCGCTATATATTTTTCTTGTTTTTCTCTGCGTAGAAAACTCAACCAATGTAACAAATGTTACGTCGATATATTGTTCTATGTGTTAGTATATGATGAATAATAGGTTAGAAGGAGAAGTTATGGAAAAATATATTAATATAAATGATAGCTTGTATGATGTTACGGAAAAATATAAGGAAGCTTTGGAACTGTTAATTTCCTTGGGATTTGACAGTTTAAAAGATGATAATTTAAGGAAAATTATAGGCAGTTCCATTTCCTTGGAAAATGCATTGAAATCTAAAAAAATAAATGTTGATACCTTCCTTGTGCAGTTAAATGAAAAAATCGAAGCTAATGAAGCAAACAGAATTAAAAACAAACATAAGGAAACTGTTAAAATTTCAGGAGTACTTCCTTGTCCAGTTAAAGTTCCCTTGTTAGAAAATTTTGAAAGTTGGGTTGAGGAACAAAATTTTGATTTTAATTTAGACTATGAATTAAAAGCTGCATCTATGGGTGTAGACTGGATAAAGGACGATTTAATGGAATCTTCCGAAGTTCCTGATATATTCATCTCTGCTGGTTTTGATTTATTCTTCGATAAAAATCTATTAGGAAAATATAAGTCAGAAAATCTTTTCGAAGATATAACGGGTATAGAAAATTACAATGAAGATTTTCAAAGGTATGCCCTTAAGGATCCTAATAATCAATATTCCATGATTGCAGTAGTTCCGGCTGTATTCTTAGTAAATAAGGATGAACTAAAAGGAAGGAAGATTCCTGAAAGTTGGGAAGAATTAATGGCAGGAGATTTTGAAAACAATGTAAGTTTGCCTATTAGTGATTTTGATTTGTTCAATGCCATGTTATTAAATATATATAAAAGAAAGGGTCAAGAAGGTGTAAGAAAGCTTGCAGGAATTTTCCAAAAAAATATGCATCCTTCAGAAATGGTAAAATCCCACATGAAAAGAGAAAGACCGGCAATTACCATTATGCCTTATTTCTTTACTTGGATGGTAAGGGAAGGTAGCCCTATGGAATTAGTATGGCCTAAGGACGGAGCCATTATAAGTCCTATTTTCATGCTTAGCAAGAAGGAAACTAAAGATAAGACTAAGCCTATAGTTGACTTTTTTGCTTCAAAAGAAGTAGGGGAGATTTTAGCTCATAAGGGTAAAATGCCTAGTGTAAATCCTCAAGTGGATAACATGATATCTAAAGATAAAAAATATATGTGGTTAGGTTGGGATTTTATAAAGGAAAATGACATAACAAATTTAATTAAAAAATGTGAGGATATTTTCAATGAAGTCGTGAAAGGAGAAAAGCAATGAATTTAGTTACAGTATCAGGACCTCCTTCTTCAGGGAAAACTTCAGTAATACTAAAAACAATTGAAGCAATTAAAAAGAGACAACTTAAGGTAGGGGTAGTGAAATTTGATTGTCTTTATACAGATGATGATATACTGTATGAAAAGGCAGGAATTCCTGTTAAGAAAGGTCTTTCCGGTTCACTCTGTCCCGATCATTATTTTGCAAGTAATATAGAAGAAGTTGTTAGATGGGGGAACAAAGAGGGGTTAGACTTGCTTATAACTGAAAGTGCCGGTTTATGTAACAGGTGTTCCCCATATATTAAAGGAATTAAATCAATTTGCGTAATAGATAATTTAAGCGGAATAAATACTCCTAAAAAAATAGGTCCAATGCTTAAAACTGCTGATATTATAGTAATTACTAAGGGAGATATTGTATCTCAGGCAGAAAGAGAAGTTTTCGCATCCAGAGTTAACTCTGTAAATCCTCAGGCAGTTATAATGGGTGTTAATGGACTTACGGGACAGGGAGCTTATGAACTTAGCACATTAATTTACGATAAAAATTCAAAGGTTGAAAGTGTTAAAGGAAAAGAGCTAAAATTCCCCATGCCTTCTGCCATGTGTTCCTACTGTTTAGGTGAAACTCGAATAGGCGAAGAATACCAGATGGGAAATGTTAGAAAAATGGACATAGGTGAAGACAATGATTAGTATTAAAGAATTAGAAATGAAAAAAATTAAAGATTTAGAAAATCAATATCCCTTTATATTGTCCTTTTTTGAAAATAATAAATTAGATGTAAGTAATTTTAAAGATTCAACCTTTCATGACTATTTAAACCATTTTACTGAAGAGGAAATTGAAGAGTGGGCTATAGATATTCCAAAAATCAAACTTGATTTAGAGGCTTATGTAAACCAAATGATTCAGTTTTTAGGATTGGAAAAAGATATAGTAAACTCAATTACAATTTTAGCAGGAAAGGATAAATACGGCAAGAAGGAAAATTTTGATTCACTAACTATAAAAAAGAGTGAAATTGTGTCCATAGTAGGACCTACCGGCTCCGGGAAAAGCAGGTTGTTAGCCGATATTGAGTGGGCGGCAAATAGAGATACTCCTACTGAGAGAGCTATTTTAATAAATGGGGAAAGTCCTGATTACAGTATGAGATTTTCTACCAGCAATAAATTAGTAGCACAGCTTTCACAAAATATGAACTTTATAATGGATTTAAGCGTAAAGGAATTCTTAGAACTTCATGCCAGAAGTAGAATGGTAGAAAATGAAGGGGAAGTAATTTTAAAAATACTAGAAGCTGCCAATAACCTGGCCGGTGAAAAGTTTAATTTAGATACTCCTGTTACCGGATTAAGCGGGGGTCAATCAAGGGCCCTTATGATTGCTGATACGGCTATATTAAGTACTTCTCCCATAGTTTTGATAGATGAAATTGAAAATGCCGGTATAGATAGAAAGAGGGCACTAAACTTATTAGTTAACGAAGAAAAAATAGTTCTTATGGCAACTCACGATCCCAACTTAGCCCTTATGGCCGATAAGAGAATCGTTATAAAAAACGGCGGTATCTACAAAGTTATAGAAACAGGTCTTAGGGAGAAAGAAGTTTTAAAAGAATTGGAGAAAATGGACAAAATAATCAATTCAATGCGTACAAAGTTAAGAAATGGCCAAACAATAAGTAGTATGTAGGATAGAGCCTGTTATTGTCATCAAGTAGCGTTTTTCAGACTAAGCCTTCAGAATGACAAATATACATTTATAGGGGTAAAGTCCCCTTTTTTATTTTTTGAAAGTTTATTGACTATTGAAGGGTCTAGCTATAAAATAGAAGGAGAGAGATTATATAGTGAAGGGCGGCGGGGTAATGAGTAAACAACTTAAAGCGGATTTAGCGCTATTGTTGGTAACCTTTGGATGGGGTATTTCATACTACTTGGTAGATATAAGTCTGGAAGACATGGGACCTTTTACATTGAATGCTAATAGATTTTTAATAGCATTTTTTGTTGCTTTAATACTTGCTTTTCCTAAATTAAAGAACATATCGAAAATGACTATTAAATTTAGCATACTATTAGGAAGTGCATTAGTATTAGTATACCTAGGTGCAACTTTTGGACAAAAATATACAAGCCTGTCTAATGCTGGCTTCTTATGTGGGTTAACAGTAGTATTTACTCCTATATTATCAGGTATAATTTATAGAAAACTTCCCAGCCGGAAACAAACTATTGTTATATTAATGTGTTTAGTAGGAATCAGCCTATTAACTTTAAAGGATGATTTTACTATAAATTACGATAATTTGAAAGGTGACCTCCTATGTATAATGTGTGCATTAGTCTATGCAGGACATTTATTAATTACAGAAAAGGCTGTAACTTTCGAAGAAGTAGATGTGTTTCAAGTAGGTGTTTTCCAATTAGGCGTTACAGGAATATTTAATTTAATATTATCATTTATATTTGAAACTCCTCATTTGCCTTCCCAGCCCCAATATTGGGGACCTGTATTGTTTTTGTCTATTTTCTGTACGGGAGTTGCCTTTATAGTCCAAATTATAGCTCAGCAATATACGGAAGCTTCCCACGTAGGTATAATTTTTTCATTAGAAACTGTCTTTGCCGGCTTTGTAGCATTTGTATTAGCCAAAGAAGTTTTAACTGCCCAATCCTACCTAGGCGCCGCATTAATGATCACAAGTATCTTCATAATGGAAATCGACTTCAATAAGAGTGAGACTGCCAATGAACTTTATGACTGACCCAATTTTTTTGAAAAATATTTCATTTTTTACATTAATACACTTAATAAATATTATAAATAAACAGATAATATTAAAAATAATGAAAGGATGAAATATATGTCACATAAAAACAAAGATGTAAACAAGCATACTGGACAATTGCAAAGTGAAGGATTAAAGGGCAAATATTTAGAAGTAAGAAGTGATTATACAGGCTTTAATAATGTTCGAAAGAATAAAAATGAAAACCCTATATTTAGAAGTAATAGTAATTTAATCAATAGAAACCCTTATATGCGATATGAATTAAATAATACTTTCCAGCATAAGGATAAGGAAGACTAAATATAAACAGGACGGGATACTTATTAATAGAGGTATCCCTTTTGTTTTCCATAATAACTCCAAACAATTTTACTGTAATCCCCCTAATAAAAAAATCAATCAGACAATCAGAAGTAAAATAAAATTAATACTTGACAAGAGGCAAAATAAAGGGTAGAATTAGTTTGTAATTAATACAAAGTAGGAATGATTACAAGAAGGGGTGAAATATGAATAAGTCACTTGACGAATTAGTAAATGAATTAAAAAAGAAGAATATCCGTCTTACTCATCAAAGGTTAAAAGTCTTGGAATATTTGACCAATAATAAAAATCATCCTACCGTAGATCAAATATATAGAGCACTTAAAGAAGAGGTTCCTTCTCTTTCTAAAACTACAATTTATAATACATTAAATTATTTATCAGAACTGAAACTTATTCAGGTTATAACTATAGAAGATAAGGAGGCTCGTTTCGATGCGGATACTAAAACTCACGGGCATTTTAAGTGTAAGTCTTGTGGAGAAATCTATGATTTTGATATTGATATAGATCTTTCTACAAATAATTTAGAAAACTTTAAAATTGAGGAAAAAATAGTATATTTTAAAGGCGTCTGTCCTAGGTGTCTTTCTAAAATAAATAATAATTAATTAAATCGGAGGAATTATACTATGGAAAACAAAACACTTGAAAATTTAATGGCAGCATTTGCGGGAGAGTCACAAGCTACGAGAAAGTATGAAATCTATGCTGAAATAGCAGAGAAGGAAGGCAAGTTAAATGCAGCAAAGCTTTTTAGAACAGCAGCAGATGCAGAAAAACTTCATGCAAAAAAAGAATTAGAATTAGCAGGTAAAATAGGAAAGACAGCTGAAAATTTAGTAGATGCTAAAGCTGGCGAAACTTATGAATTTGAAAGTATGTACCCTGAATTCATAAAAGTTGCAGAAGCAGAAGGGAACAAGGCTGCTGTGAATGCATTTACATTTGCAATGAAAGCTGAAGAAGTTCATGCAAAACTCTATCAGGAAGCATTGGATAGCTTAGATGAAACTGAAGAAGTGTTCTATTACTTATGTCCACTATGCGGTAATATAGAAAAAGCAGTTCCTGAAAGATGCCATATATGCGGTGTTATGGGTTCGAAGTTTATTAAATATTAAAATAGAAGAGGCAAGGGTGCACCTTGCCTTTATTCTTTTTGCCATACATCGGCATATTCTGGAGTTTTTTCGAAGGTTGCCACTACGAAAGGACATACCGGAATTATTTTTTTCTTTTCATTTCTTGCATAATTAACTAACTTTTCTACTAATTTTTTGCCAACACCTTGACCTTTCAATGTTTCTGATACTTTTGTACTTTCTGCTGCAATAATATTTTCATCCCTGTGGGTAAAGCGAATTTCCGCCAAGCAATCTTTTATTTCACCTAAATAAAAGGACCTATATTCTTTAAATTCCATTTTTATCTTGTATGATGTATTTAATAATAAATACATCAATACTCTCCTTTCTTTGTATTTTAATTATGTCAGGTAAAAGTTTAATAACTTTTTATATAAGTACCCTGTTAATGAAAAATTAATCTTAAATTTTTGTTATGTTGTCATAAATATTATTTTAGTCCCGTGTCACTCTGAATCGTGGGTGACAAGCTCATTAGTAATATATTACAAATCTGTGAGAAACTATTTAGAAAAAAATCTAAATAGATATTGACTAAAAGACGAAAATGTAATATATTCTATTTAGAAGGATTTCTAAATAGAAGGGGTGGTACTGTGGGTTTTCAGGAAACATTTAAGGCTCTTTCAGACCCTATAAGAAGAGAAATATTGGTTATGCTGAAAGAAGGAAAAATGTCTGCAGGAGAAATAGCAGAAAATTTTGATATGACCGGCGCTACAATTTCATATCACTTGTCACAGCTTAAAAAAGCAGGACTCTTGTTTGAAAGTAAGTATAAAAATTTCATATATTATGAAATCAATGTTTCAGTATTTGAAGAAGTTATGTTGTGGCTTACGCAGTTTGGAGGTGTAAAAGATGAAAAGAAAAGTCGATAAATTAATGCTTATAAGCACCATTGTTTGTTTGCTTCCAATTATATTATCGTTGATTCTTTATGACAAATTACCAGATGAGCTTCCGATTCATTGGGATATACATGGTAATCCCGACGGTTATGGCTCCAAAGCCTTTGCAGCAATCGGACTGCCCTTTATGATGGCAGGACTTAATCTAATTACACATTTTGCATTAAATTCTGATCCTAAAAGGGCTAATTCATCTAAAGTTTTACAGTTAATAGGCAAATTAACCATACCATTTATGTCGGTTACTTTACTTCCTATAACTTTGTTTGCAGGATTAGGATACAGTATATCAATAGAAAAAGTAGTGCCTGCATTTGTAGGTATATTATTTATAGTAATAGGTAACTACCTTCCTAAAAGCAAACAAAATTATACTGTGGGAATAAGAATTCCATGGACATTAAATAATGAAAGCAATTGGAATAAAACCCATCGGCTTGCCGGCTATTTATGGATAACAGGCGGACTGTTAATGTTTATAAACAGCTTTCTAAAACTATATTGGATGCCAGTTTTCTTTATAATAATGATTGTAATAGTTGTAATACCTGCTATTTACTCATATATGCTCTATAAGAATGGAATGTAAAAAAGTGGCCTAAGCCACTTTTTTATTTTACATTGTACATTCCCTTGCTTTCCATATACTTGAATAAAGTTTCGCCGTGTTGTTGTTCTTCTTTTTGAACATGGTTTAATATGTTTCTTACCTGAGGATCTCTAAATTCAAATATAGACGTGTCATAAATACTAGAAACATATTTTTCAGTTACAAGCATATCGTTACATAGATCTTTATCAGAGTTTGTGAAGCTTGTTTGTTGCCCTGTCTGTTGCCCTGTCTGTTGTCCTGATTGCTGCTGTCCTCCGGACTGCATCTGCATTTGCTGGTTTTGTCCTCCGCCTTGGCTACCCTGCCCCATAGATGGCATTTGACCTTTTAGCAATTGGTCGATAGTGTTATAATGCTCCTGTTCTTTTTGAGCTAATTGTTGGAAAATACTTTTTAATTGTGGATCGGATGCTAATTGTGCATAACTAGAATACTTTTGAACACATAACTTTTCTTGGTTTTTCTGATCTTCTAAAAGATATCTTTCTTTAGTTGTAAAATTCATCTCTACACCTCCGATTATTATTATTTTCAAAATAGCGAAATATATCCCTATAAAAAGTGTTTAATGTTTAAAGCTTTTTAAACTTATGAAAAAGTTGAAGAAATTTAATAAATATGGAAAGAGTTTGCTAAATTTTAAATTAAAAAATCTTTGCTTAAAAGTATTATAAGTGGGTATCTATAGAATATAATAGTTTAGGAGGATACAAATGAGTATATATAAATTCACAGTAAAGGATATAGAAAATAAAGAGGTTTCACTATTGGATTTCAAAGAAAAAGTTTTATTAATAGTAAATGGAGCTACAGGATGCGGTTTTACAGCTCAATACGATGGACTTCAAAAATTATACGAAAAATACGCTCCCCAAGGACTTGAAATTTTAGACTTTCCCAGTAACCAGTTTCTTGAGCAGGCACCCGGTACTAATGAGGAAATAGCAGGTTTTTGCAGATTAAATTTTGGAGTTGAATTTAAACAATTTTCTAAAATAGAAGTTAACGGTTCTAATGAAGAACCCTTGTACAGATATTTAAAAACTACTGCAGAAGAATACAGAAATCAGGGAACTATTGATTTTTACAATAAAGTAAAAGAATATACTCCCGGAATTGCAGAAAATGACATAAGATGGAATTTTACAAAATTTTTAGTAGATAGAGAAGGGACTGTAGTAGCAAGATTTGCACCTAACATAAGCCCTGAAGAAATAGAAGAACATATTGAAAAATTGCTAAAAGAGGAAGATATAGAGATTGTTTGTCACCCTGACTTCTCCCAGGGGTGCTTATAAAAAAATAGGTGGGCTTTTAAAAGTCCACCTATTTTATTCAAAGGTTATTTTCCTATCTTTCATGGTTATAATTCTCTGTGCTATTTCATCTACAAATCCGTTGTCGTGAGTTACTATAATAATTGCCATTCCTTGAGAAGATAAGTCCCTGATAATTTTTGATATTTGATTCCTTGTTTGCTCATCTAATGCAGATGTAGGTTCATCGAAACAAAGTATGGAAGGATTCAGCATACAGGCTCTTGCTATTGCAACTCGTTGTTTTTGACCGCCGGATAGCTGGTAGGGATAACTATTTTCTTTACCTTCCAAATCTAATCTTTTCAATAGTTTAATAGCTCTAGTTCGTATGTTTTCCACACTATCATTTTTTAGAAAAACAGCTGCTTCCATTAAGTTTTCCATAACGTTCATGTGGGGAAATAAATTAAAAGCCTGAAACACTAAACCTATTTCTTGTCGTATAGACTGAAGCTCTTCTTTCTGTGCATATTGTATTAGATTGTTTTTTTCTTTACATAGGTACATATTGTTTATTTTAATAGAACCTTTGTCTGGGATTTCTAAACCGGTAATACACCTTAAAAGAGTAGTCTTTCCTTCTCCAGACTTACCCCTTATACATACAATTTCACCCTTGTTTACAGAAAAGGAGATATTGCTGAAGACTTGAGTTTTTCCAAAACTTTTACTTAAATTTTCAACTGATAATACCATAATTCCTCCTATCTGTAATAATTGTACTTACTTTCAACTTTATCTAATAACCTTGTAAGGACTGCCGTTATAACCAAGTATACTACTCCTATATAAATATAAGGGCTAAAAGCGGCGTAGACGTTTGATACGGATCTTGCAGCTTTTAAAATATCGCTGGCCCCTAAAATATATATTAGGGATGTGTCTTTAACTAAGGTAATTACCTCATTTCCTATTGAAGGCATAACTGTTTTTATTACCTGCGGAAGTATTATTTTCATAAATGTATGACTTTTGCTTAAGCCTAAAACCATTGCTGCCTCATATTGTCCTACATCTATGGAATTAATGCCTCCTCTAAATATTTCAGCAAAATAAGCAGTATAGTTTAAAACAAAAGCAATGAAAATAGCCTGTTCTCTGCTGAAGGCATATCCGATGTAAGGTACTTGATAATATCCAAAAAATATAAACATAAGCTGCAGCAATAAGGGAGTACCCCGCATAATATAAATATATATTCCTACAATCTTTGAAATTATTTTATTTTTCGATAATCTTAGCTTTGCTACCCCTATGGACAGGGGAAGGGACACTAGTAATGTAAGGGCAAATACCCCTAAAGTTGCCTTTAACCCTTCCAATGCCATAGGAACAAGCATTTTCAATACTTTTGCTTCCATTTTACATCCTTATCCTTCTAATTTTCAGAAAACCACTTCGAATATATTTCGTCGTAAGTTCCGTCATTTATCATTTCGTCAAATATTTCATTTAATTTTTCCAATAATTCAGTATCTTCTTTCCTTACTCCCACGCCATACTCTTCGTCACCAAAGTCTTCTTCCAGTACTTTATAATTTTCTTCACCCTTTAACTTCATATAGTATCTTGCCAAAACTTCATCTACTACCAAAGCTTCCGAACGTCCTGCTTCCAAGTCGATAAAGGCTTCATTGTTTGTAGCGAATTCAGCTAAGTCTCCAAAGGAGGCTGCTACTTCAGGTTCAGCATTTATTGCATCTAATGCACTGGATTCAGCTTGAACGGTAACATTTCTGCCGGCTAAATCAGCCTTAGTGTTAATATCAGAATCGGCTAAAGTAACTATAATTTGACTGTTTTCAAGGTATGGCTTGGTGAAATTAACCATTTCCTGTCTTGCTGGTGTTATGGTGTATCCGTTCCAAATAAGGTCAATATTTCCTGCATTTAATTCTGTTTCTTTCATTGACCAGTCAATAGGTTGGAATTCTATTGTAATTCCCATTCTTTTTGCTACTTCATTGGCAAGGTCAACATCGAAACCTACTAAATTTCCTGTTTCGTCTCTAAAACCCATAGGTGCAAAGGTATCATCTAAACCCATTATTAAAGTTTCTGTTTCCTTACTCTGGGATGTTTCACTGGCACACCCCACAACTAACATAGCCGTTAAAATGAATAATGTAAATAATTTAATTGATTTAAATAGTTTTTTTCTCATTTTTTTCTCCTTTTTCTCCTTCTTATCTCTTCTTAATTTCATCGCCAATCGCAGGCTCCATCACCAATAAAAAAACTCTCATCCTAGGATTTCCTAGAGGACGAGAGTAATTCACGTGGTTCCACCTCATTTTTCTGATACTTCGCAGTAACAGACTCAGTAAGTACAATCATACTTTTGCCTGTTAACGGTGGCATTCCGGATAAGACTACTATTAGTTCATCCACCTGCTCAAAGATGTGTTCGGTATAGGCTTTTATGCATTCTCACCAACCATGCACTCTCTATAAAAAACTACTATACTTACTATTTCTTTTCACTGCATTTATCTGATTTTTAGAATAACATAATTTTTTGTTATTGTAAAGAGTTTTTTAAAACTTATTAACGAACGTCAACGAAAAATAAGAAAAATATTGTTATTAAGTACAATATCCTATTTGCAAACATCATTAAATTCCGGGTTTCTCTCGAACCAGTCAAGGGCGTAAGAGCAGGTTGAAATGGCTTTTTTGTTGTTTTTTCTTAAATGAAGTGCCAATTCTCTTACTAATTTATCGGCAATTCCTTGCCCTCTTAAGGAAGGGTTTACATAGGTGTGGTTGATATTAACTTCATTTTTATTTATTTTGGGAAAGGTTACTTGTGCGGTACATTCTCCATTTTCATTTTCTAAATAAATTCTATCTTTTTCATATTTAAAGTCCATTATAATCCTCCATGTATTTCTAGTCTTGTTTTTAATATACCCTTATTATAAGAAATAGTTCAAATAAAAATGGAAAAAACATAAAGGTGTAACATATGTTACAGAAATCGTCGATGGAATGTTTTATGATTAACTAAGTTAAGAGATATTAAGAATGTCACCGTTTCAAAAGGGTGAATCTTGGGTATAAGTTCTAAAGATGAAATCGAAAGGTTGTTGCAGTTTGTAACAAATGTTACAGAATTAAAGGCTGAAACGGGTTATGATTGGAACAATCAAATAAAACAATTGAAAAGGGGAGAAATCAATGAAAATTAGAGGTGAACAAAGTATGTTTTGTTATCAATGTCAAGAGGCAGCTGGAAATAAAGGCTGTACAAGAGTAGGTGTATGTGGAAAGAAAGCTGACACAGCAGGATTACAGGACTTATTAGTATATACATCAAAAGGATTATCGGAAGTAACAACAAGATTAAGAGAAGAAGGAAAAGAAGTTAAAGCAGATGTAGACCATTTAATTACCTTAAATTTATTTACGACTATTACAAATGCAAATTTCGATAACGATGTTTTCTATGACAGAATAAAAATGACTTTAAAAGTTAAAAATGATTTAATAAAACAATTATCAAGTAAAGGAAATTTATCTGAAGCAGCATTATGGTTAGGAGATTCAAAGGAAGAATTTGAAGAAAAAGCTAAGACAGTAGGAGTCCTTGCTACTGAAAATGAAGATGTAAGAAGTTTGAGAGAACTTATCACATACGGATTGAAAGGTTTATCTGCCTATATGAAACATGCAAATGTATTAGGCTATGACGATAAGGAAGTAAATGCATTTATGCAGTCTACCCTGGCAAAATTATTAGACGATTCCTTGGAAGTTGATGATTTAGTAGCATTAACATTGGAAACAGGAAAGGTAGGAGTAGATGGTATGGCACTTCTAGATAAGGCCAATACTACAACTTACGGTAATCCTGAAGTTACAAAAGTTAATTTGGGAGTTAGGAATAATCCAGCAATATTAATTTCTGGTCACGACTTAGGTGATTTGGAACAACTATTAAAACAAACTCAAGGAAGGGGAGTTGACGTTTATACTCACTCTGAAATGCTACCGGCTCACTATTATCCACATTTAAAGAAGTATGAAAATTTAGTAGGAAACTACGGAAATGCTTGGTGGAAACAAAAAGAAGAGTTTGAATCATTTAACGGTCCTATACTTATGACTACTAATTGTATAGTACCTCCAAGAGATAGTTATAAAGATAGGTTGTTTACAACTGGTTCAGCAGGATATCCAGGGTGTAAGCATATTGAAGGAGAAACAGGTTCAGAAAAAGATTTCACTGAAATAATTGAATTAGCAAAGAAATGCCCTGCTCCTACAGAAATTGAAACTGGTGAAATAGTTGGTGGATTTGCTCATGCACAAGTATTAGCATTGGCAGACCAGGTTGTTGATGCAGTTAAATCAGGAGCAATCAAAAAGTTCTTTGTAATGGCAGGTTGTGATGGAAGAGCTAAATCAAGAAATTATTATACAGAATTTGCTGCCGCATTACCAAAAGATACTGTTATCATGACGGCAGGTTGTGCAAAATATAAATACAATAAATTAGATTTAGGAGATATTGGAGGAATTCCGAGAGTACTTGATGCGGGACAGTGCAACGACTCATATTCACTTGCAGTAATAGCTCTTAAATTAAAAGAAGTATTTGAATTAGAAGATATAAATGATTTACCTTTAGCATTTAATATTGCATGGTATGAACAAAAAGCGGTTATAGTATTACTATCACTACTGTATTTAGGAGTTAAAAACATTCATTTAGGACCAACATTACCAGCATTCCTTTCACCTAATGTAGCTAATGTCTTGGTAGAAAACTTTGGAATAGCAGGAATTGGTAGTGTAGAAGATGATTTAAAAATATTCTTACCGGATACAGTAAGTGAAACAAACTAATTAAAATTACAAACATAAAGTAAGGAGATTGTTATGGCAAAACAAGTAACTAAAGATATGTATATAGCGGAAGTATTGCAAATAGACCCAGGATTGGCTGGCATACTAATGGAGACAGGAATGCACTGTTTAGGATGCCCATCATCCCAAAGGGAGTCCGTTGAAGAGGCCGCTATGGTACATGGGTTCAATGCAGATGAACTAGTTAAAAAGTTAAATGATTATTTAGAATCTGCAAAATAATGTCAAGAGAGCATGTTCTGCATGCTCTCTTTCAAATAATAGATTAAGGACGTCAGTCCCTTGTCATTCTTAGTCTTCATTCAGGATGACAAATTAGAAATAATATTTTAGACAGGAAAAGGAGAATTATGAGCGCATTTTTAGGACCAATACATTTTTGGCTATATAATAAAGTTAAAATTCAAAATGAAATTGTTGAAGAAATATTAGATTATGCAGATAAGCATAATAAGGAACTAAGAACTACTCTATATAGTAAATTTGGCGATGGAGATTTAAAGCCTTTAGAGGAAGTAATAGATGTTACTAATATACATGGATGGCTTCAAGAACGAGTATCCCAGGTTGAAAGCAAGCTAGCTTACGGAGTTACAAACTTGCTAAAGGAAAAACCTCAAGCTATGGATGAAATTAAAAATATATTTAATAATAAGGGTGCTGAGCTTTCGACCTTTAATAGGGATACGGCACTAGAGGAAATTTACAAAAGTCTTAATGATACTCTTTTAGACGGTATGCCTTGTGATCACGCAATATCCCTTATTTCTAGTGATGAAAAGGAAATAATCTGGAAAAGAAATACATGTGTTCACCAACAATATTGGCATGAAGCCGGTGGAAATATAGACGATTTTTATATTTTAAGAGATGAATTTATCAAAGGACTTTTAAATAAAACTAATGTTAAATACGAAAGGCCTACTGAAACAAGCGGTAGGATATACAGCTAGAAAAAATACAGACCTTTATAGAATAATATAAAGGATGAAAGAGTGGAGGGATATATATATAATGAACAGTATAGAAGTAATGATTAAAGAACACGATAATATTCTAAGAATGTTAAAAGTTGTAAGAAAAGCATCCTTTGGAATATTAAAGGGTGAAGCTATAGATTATGAAGACTTCAAACAAATGATCGACTTTATTAGAAATTATGCAGATGGACACCACCATGGTAAGGAAGAGAAATTTCTTTTTAAAGAAATGCAGCAAAATTTAGGAAAGATTGCCGAAAATATAATAACTCACGGAATGTTAATAGAGCATGATTATGGTAGATTCTATATTAAAGAATTAGAAGATGCTCTTGAAAGGGTTAAAGACGGTCATGAAGAAAGTAAATTGGATGTAATAAGTAATGCAATTGGATACACTTCCCTGTTAGAAAGACATATTGCAAAGGAAAATAATGCAGTTTTTAGCTTCGGTGAAAAGAACCTCCCAAAAGAAGTTATGGATAGGGTAAATAAGCAAGCTGAAGAATTTGAAAAGGCTGCAGAAGAAAAAGGAACACAAAAATACTATTTGGATATGCTAAATAGAATGGAAAGCAAGTATCTAAGGTAGCTCTTCAGGAAACTGTAGAGCTATTTTCATATTGAAAAGCAAGAATTTTATTGATATATTTATTAAAAGAAGAGGAGGAGAGTAGAGTAGATGGAAGTATGTAGCAGTTGTGGTCATAGTAGTTATTGTATAGACAATATTCCGATTTTCTTGAATTTATCTTCAGAAATTAAGGAAAGTATTATGGAAGTAGCCAGCCATAGGAAGTATCAAAAAGGTGAAATTATATTTATGCCCGGTGATTACTTTGACTATTTATTTGTAGTAAATAAGGGAAAAGTTAAAATATCTAAAATTTCAGCTATGGGTAAGGAACAAATATTGAGGGTTCTTGAGCCGGGAGATTTTATGGGAGAACTGTCTCTTTTTAATAAAACAGTATTGACTAATTCCGCTGAAGCAATAGAAGCAACTGAAATTTGCATAATCAAAAGTGACAAAATCCGTCAACTTATTATGGGAAAACCGGAAATAGCTCTGAAATTTCTTCAAAAATACACAGAAAGAATTCAACAATCTGAAGAATTAATCGAGCAAATAGGTTTAAGAGATGTGGAGCAGAGAATTGCAAGCTACATTATTTCAAAGATTGAGAAAAATAATATTAAAAATAAAAATAATGAATATGAAATAGATTTGCCTGTAAGTAAGGGAATTTTAGCTTCCATGCTTGGAACTACACAGGAAACTCTAAGTAGAAGACTTTCCTTACTTCAGGAAAGAGGTATTATAAAACTTAAAGGACAGAGAAAAATAATTATTACAAATATTGAAGACCTAAAGAATATGTTGTAAAAAGGTAAATACTCCCAAGTAAATGTTTAAGGGGCCAGTCTTTAGGGTATATTCAAATTGAATTTAAATTTTATTTGGGAGGAAGCTATGGAAGAAAAGAAAAAGTTAACCACAGCTGCTGGGGCTCCGGTAGTTGATAATAACAATGCCATGACAGCAGGCCCCAGAGGTCCTATGTTAATGCAGGATGTTTGGTATTTAGAAAAGATGTCGCATTTTAACAGGGAGGTTATACCTGAAAGACGAATGCACGCTAAAGGTTCAGGTGCTTTTGGGACTTTTACGGTAACAAATGATATAACAAAGTATAGCAAGGCAAAGATATTTTCAGAAGTTGGCAAAAAAACCGAAATGTTTGCTCGTTTCTCAACAGTTGCAGGGGAAAGAGGGGCGGCTGATGCAGAGAGAGATATACGTGGATTTGCCATGAAGTTTTATACTGAAGAAGGAAACTGGGACTTAGTAGGAAATAATACACCAGTATTTTTTTTGAGAGATCCTTTGAAGTTTCCGGATTTAAACCATGCTATTAAGAGAGATCCTCGGACTGGCATGAGAAGTGCCGATGCAAATTGGGACTTTTGGACTAGCTTACCAGAAGCTCTTCACCAAGTTACCATTACAATGAGTGATAGAGGTATACCATATTCATTCAGACATATGCATGGCTTCGGAAGCCATACCTTCAGTATGGTTAACGCTGATAATGAAAGAATATGGGTAAAATTCCACTTGCATACACAACAAGGTATAAAAAACCTAACTGACCAAGAAGCTGAAGCTGTTATTGCAAAGGATAGAGAAAGTAATCAAAGAGATTTATATCAGGCAATTGAAAGGAAAGAATTCCCTAAATGGACTATGTATATTCAGGTTATGACAGAAGAAGAGGCTAATAATATGCCATATAATCCTTTTGACTTAACAAAGGTATGGTACAAAGGAGATTTCCCCTTAATTGAAGTAGGGGTAATGGAATTAAATCGAAATCCGGAAAACTTCTATGCAGAAGTAGAGCAAGCTGCATTTAACCCTGCTAATGTGGTTCCGGGAATAGGATTTTCACCGGATAAAATGCTACAGGGAAGATTGTTTGGCTACGGAGATGCTCAGCGATATAGATTAGGCGTAAACCATCATCAAATACCCGTAAATGCTCCTAAATGTCCATTTAATAGCTACCATAGAGACGGTCAAATGAGAGTTAACGATAATCAAAAAGGAACAATTGCATATGAACCAAACAGCTATGGTGAGTGGCAAGAACAACCGGAATACAAAGAGCCTGTACTAGCTATAAATGGAGGAGCATCAAATTGGGATTTTAGAGAAGATGACGATGATTACTACACCCAGCCTGGAAAACTTTTTAATCTAATGAGTCCAAAGCAGCAAGAGCTTTTATTTGAAAATACTGCACGAGCAATGGGAGATGCATCAGAAAAAGTAAAGTTAAGACATATTTATAATTGTAGCCAAGCAGACCCTGAATACGGTAAAGGTGTTGCCAAAGCCCTTGGTTTATCACCGGTAGATGCAGTTTAACAATTAAGAAGAGCAGCGCGCTGCTCTTCCTTAAGTACTTTTATTCATAAAAATGATGGAATAGGGAATTAAATTTTTTATAATGGAGATAAAATGAGTGTTAAAAAAGTTGCTTTTATAATAATAGGATTAATTTCATTATGTTTAGGAATTATAGGGATATTTATGCCTGTATTGCCTACTACTCCATTTTTGCTTCTGTCCTCATATTTATTTTTACGTTCATCGAAAAAACTCCATAGTTGGTTAATAAACCACAAAATTTTTGGTGAATATATATATAATTACATGGAGTATCGGGCAGTTAAAAAGAGTGCAAAAATAAGCGCATATATTTTCCTGTGGACTTCTCTAACAATATCAATTATTTTAATTAACAATATATATGTGAAACTGTTCTTAATATTTATAGGAATTGCAGTTACAATACATGTGGCATCTTTAAAAACATTAAACTTAGAGGATTCAAAAAAATTATATCAAAAGCTAGAAAACCGCAAATAGCCATACTAATTTGCGGTTTTCTTTTCCTCATATCTTCTTAAGTTTAGGGACATTCCTCCTATCCCACGAGGGTTTTCCCTGATAAGAAGAGCTGTGTCCCCACGCCTTATTAAACCAATCCTCTGCCAAATTCCCTGCATC
>JAAYRW010000064.1 GCA_012518555.1 Tissierellia bacterium | reverse complement strand
TCCTTTAGTGAAATATTCTGTTAATCTTAATTCAAATTTTCTTATTCTTAACATCATTTCATACATGCCAAGAAGTTTCTCTTTTGAATACTTTTTATTTTTCAAAGTATAACCACCTTTCTTTTTTATCCTTTATATATAAATATTAGCAAAATTTGTGCCAAAGATTATTATTATTTTTCCTATCGGTTTATTATGTGTCAAAATTATAAAATTATATTAAATTCTTTTATTTTTCCATAAAGTGTATTTCGTCCTATACCGAGTATTTTGGCTGCCTGTGTTATATTTCCAGCTGTATATTTTAAAGCTTTCCTAACTGCTTGCTCTTCTGCTTCTTTCAATGTAATGGGACCCTCTTGTTTAAATATATTTAACTGTTGCCTTCTTTTACTATATAAATGTTCTGGCGAAATTACATCTTCTTCTGAATTGAAATATGCACATTCTATTACATTTTCCAATTCTCTAACATTATCAGGCCAATGATAGTTTCTAAGAAATTTCATGGATTCCTTTGAAAAACTTTTATTAGTTCCATACATTAAGTTGCATTGATTCAATGTTTGTTTGGAAATTGCTTCAATATCTACTTTTCTCTCTCTTAGAGGAGAAGTAGATATAGTAAAATTGCTCACTAAATCAAAAAGTTGGCTGTTGAACTTCTTTTCTTTTACTAAGTCTGATAAGTTTAAATGGCTAGTTGAAATAACCCGAATATCTATAGGAATTTCCTTGAATCCACCTATTCTTACAACTGTTTTATTCTGTAAAACCTTAGCTAATTTATTTTGGAGTTCAAGGGGTAAATATGAAATATTGTTTAAAAATAATGTACCTCCCTGAGCCATTTCTATTTTTCCCGGACTAGCTCCTATATGTCCAGCAAAAGAGCCTGCATCATCATATCCAAATAGTTCGCCTTCAATTAAATTCCTAGGCATGGAAAGACAGTTTACGCTAATATAGGGACCTTCACTTCGATTGCTATAATTATGAATAGCTTGAGCAATTATATCTTTACCTGTACCACTTTCTCCATCTATTAAAACCGTACTATCATTGGAGCCTGCATGTCTAATCAACTTTCTTATTTCCTGAATTTGAGGAGATTCACCCATTATGTTAGTTATACTGTACTTAGCCTGGGCTCCTGTTAGGCGGTTTATCATATCCTTTATATCGTCTATATTTCTAAAAATATCAAGAACCCCTACCATTTCCCCTTCTTCATTTATTAAGGGAATTGCAGTTTTCACAAAGTGTACCACACCTCTTTTACTTTCTAATCTAAATTCTCTATCTACATAGCCTTCCTTAGTTTTCAAAACGTGTAGTATTGTAGGTTCAAAATCTACCCCTTGGGTAATATGTTTACCTATTACATTTTTCGTAATACCTAGTATTTTCATTCCTGCAGGATTAATAAAGGTTATAATTCCGTCCATATCCACAGACAATATCCCTTCAGTAGATGCATTAATAAGCATTTCGTAAAAGTCTTTCTGTCTTTGTAATTCCTCTAACTTATTGTTCTTTCCTCTAATAACACTTAAATCTTTTATATTGCTTTTTCTTTTAAAATTCACTAGTCTGACTCCCCTAACTTTATGCTGTTACATATCATTGCTCCTCTAGTTATAAAGAATGCAAATTTCATGCCAACAACCTTATTGTCCATGTTCTTATTTTAACAGAGCACCCTCAGGCTTTTTTACTACAAGGGATCGTTTAATATTTGCACAATAAAATTGCTCAAATATTAAACAGTGCGCAATAATTCAACACCTAATATCTGAGCAATTTACTGGTCAATCTTAATCAAATAAACATTTCATAAATTCTTCTAAAGTAACTCTTCCGAAATATTCATCTATGGATATGTCTTGTAATACATTCTTTACTTCATCTATATCATACTTAGTTCCTATAAGTATATTTTCTATATCTTTTACATCTTTCTTGCCGAAGAAATCACCGTATATTTTGCAATTTTTAACTATACCTTCTTCTACTTGTAACCTTACTTCTATACTTCCACCTGTAAATCTGTTATAACCTTTATAGTTAAATTTAGGTGATCTTCCGTAATTCCACTCCCAACTGCCGTAACGTTCATCCACCATTTTTTGGATGTTTTTCTTGTCCTCTTCAGAAAGTTCATAGTATTCAACGGGAGCATTAAAGTAGTCAAAAATATTTTTCAAAAGTAATTCCTTAAACTCCAAAACGTCAATATTTTCCTTAATATAGGGTTTTATGTTTGTTACCCTGCTCTCTACAGATTTAACACCTTTAGATTCTATTTTATCTCTTCTGACATTTAGAGCCTTTGACAAAGTATCTAATTTCGAATCGAAAAGCAAGGTGCCGTGATTAAGAACCCTGCCCTTCGTAATGCTTTGGGCAATACCGGAAATTTTCTTTCCGTCTATAACTAAATCATTTCTACCTGATAATTCACATTTAACATTTAGTTTCTCTAAAGCTTTTATTATGGGGATGTTGTAAGCTTTAAAATCAATTTTTTCATTACTATCGGCTTTTCCAATGAAGGAAAAATTTAAATTCCCTAAGTCGTGGTATACTGCACCTCCACCGGTTACCCTCCTAACGACATTTATATTGTTTTCTTTGACATATTCCATATTAATTTCTTCCACTGTATTCTGATTTTTACCAACGATGATGGAGGGTCCGTTTCTCCAAAGCAAGATAAAGTCTTCATCAGTCTCTAAATTTTTAAATACATACTCTTCAAAAGCTAAGTTATAGCGTGGATCCGTAGATGTATTTTCAATAAATTTCATATCTTTCCTCCATTAGCTATTTTAATCTAACATATATTCTTCAACTTTAGACTTAAATACTCCTTAATTCATCATCTATAATTTCATTTTCCAAAGGAGAATTAGAAGCTGATTGATTTTTAAAGTCTACTACCGCCTTCCTTACTCTGTTTAGTGAAGCCAAGGTTCCGGGTCCGGCAATACATCCTCCGTCACAGGCCATTCCTTCAAGTAAGTAGCCCTTCTTTCTTCCTGCCTTTGCCATTCTCATAAGTTTTACGCAATCATGTAAAGTAGATGCTCCTTCAACTTTTATTTCTCTCGATGGGTCAATTTCTGCAGCCATCTTTTTTACTGCATCTGCCACACCGCCAGCTATAGCGTAACCTCGACCTAAGGCAGAAGCATCTTGTATTTCTTTAGAAAGCTCTATTTCGGACAGTTCTATGTCTTTAGCAACAAACATTCCCATTAACTCTTCAAAAGTTATTACAAAGTGTACATAGTCCTTCACATCTTCTCTTAAGGCTTCTAACTTTTTCGAAATACAGGGTCCTATGAAAGTTATCTTAGCATCCGGATCCTTTTTCTTAATATACTTTGCCGTTTCAACCATTGGAGAGGCAGAATCAGATATATATTCGTATTGATCTGGAAATAACTTTTCAACCATTATTGTCCATGAGTTACAACAGCTTGTTCCCATATATGGAATTTCTGTAGGTACTTTTTCTAAAAATTCTTTTGCTTCTTTTAAAGTGGTAATATCAGCTCCCAAACTTACTTCTACAACATCTTCAAACCCTAACTGTTTTATACCTTCAAATATTTGTTCAGGACTAGCCAAGGGACCAAACTGCCCTAAGAAAGAGGGGGCTATTATGGCATACATATTGTTGTTATTTTTCAGTGCTTTAATAAGTTGGTATATTTGTGATTTGTCAGAAATAGCTCCATAGGGACACTGGATAATACAGTTACCACATGAGACACATCTATCTCTATTAATTTGAGCTCTTCCCAAATAGTCACTGTCTATAGCATTAACACCACATGCAGCTGCACAAGGTCTGTCATATTGTACTATTGCGCTGTAGGGGCATGTATTCTTACATCTACCACATTTAATGCACTTTTCTTGATCAATTATAGCCCTGTTCTTTCCTATAGAAACTGCATTTGTAGGGCAGACGTTAGTGCAGGGATGGGCTAAACATTTCCTGCAATTATCCGTAACATAAAAGGCTTTAGTAGGACATGCCTCACATGCAAAGGTAATAACGTTGATCAAGGGTTCAATAAACCTTCTTTCATCTATATCTACTTCGGTAATTCCGTCAGTAACCCGATAATATTCTGTTGGTTTTCTGGCATTTAAACCCATAGTAAGCCTAAGACGCTCATCGACTATAGCTCTTTCTCTAAATATACTATCTCTATATGTGGCCACCTCACCGGGCAAAATTTCAAAGGATGCCTTTTCTAATTGGCTTAAATCCGTCCCTTCGTAGGCCATTTTTGCTACCTGTGCAAACACCTGCCTCCTTATCTTTATTAAATCAACATAACTTTCTTTCATAGAAATCTTTCCTCCAGTTTATGTCACTTTCTAATCTTGTTAACAATCTTCTCCATTACAGTCTGTCCTGTAGCTTTATACATAGCTTGACCGTCAATAACTACTACCGGTGCTACCTTTTCGTCAGTATTTTTGCAAAAACCTAAACACTTAATGGCTTCTACTTCTAATTTTTCATCCTTATAGTTATCCGAATCTTGGATTATAATATCCTTTAAGTCATCGATCTGATCTAAAATATTCATTGAACCTAACAGTGTACAGTTAGAACCTACGCAGACTTTTACTTTCATTTCACTCCTCCAATTTGACTTTATTTTATCATCTTTTTCTATATTATATAGCATTGATAGGTTTTTTTCCACATGAAAATTTTTAAGCAATAAAAACTCTACAAGAAAGAAATATCTGCCGAGAAAAATATCCGCTCACGGTTTCGGCCACGAATAATTCTAAAGCTCATTCCGGCTAAGAATTATATATTTATTTAAGTCTTTGATCGTTGTGGAAAAAATCTTCCCAAGGATCATCTTTTTTAACTCTTAAAAGTGCTTCCTGCATGTTTATGCCATCAGGTGCGACTGTATTAAGTTCCTCC
Organism: Tissierellia bacterium; assembly: GCA_012518555.1. Taxonomy (GTDB): domain Bacteria; phylum Bacillota; class Clostridia; order Tissierellales; family Sedimentibacteraceae; genus Sedimentibacter. The sequence goes on along the minus strand of JAAYRW010000064.1, from coordinate 2,738 downwards.
CAAGCAATAGGCATGGAAACTTTAGCACCTTTCCTGGCTCTTAAGGAATATGGAGCAATGCTAGTTGCTCCTCTGCCGTTTCGTATCCAATCGATGAATATTTTACCTTTACGACTAGCTTTTCTTACATTGCTTGTATATCGGTCTGGCCACTTTTTCTCCATTACTTGGACTACACCTTTTGCAAAATCGTAAGAAACGTTCCAATTAACGGAAGGTTCTAAAGGAACTACTAGATGGTAGCCTTTGCCACCACTGGTTTTAAGATAGGAATTCAGTGAAAGTTCATCTAAAATTTCTTTTATATCTACTACTCCCTGTCGAACTATACTTAGATCCATACCTTCATCCGGGTCTAAATCAAATACCAACATATCAGGTTTTTCCAAATTTTTCACTGTGCTACCCCATATGTGAAATTCCAAGGTGCCCATTTGAGCTTCAGAAATAAGTCCGCTTATGCTGTCGATATAGAAGTAGTCTTCCGTTTTTCCACTAGCAGTGGAAATAGGTATTGTTATTATTCCCTGGCTATTAGGACCAGGATGCTTTTTGTAAAAGCATGTTTCACCCACACCTTTAGGGCAGCGGACAATACTGAGTATCCTATTACCGAGGTAGGGTAACATACGTTCTGATATATTTAAATAATATCTAACAACATCTTCTTTTGTTATTTTAGGATCATCAAATACAAGCCTATCGGGGTTAGTAATCTTTATTCCTTCTATAATAAGGTCTCCCGCCTTTACAGTTGGTTTTGCTTCTTTAGTTAAAGGGGGCTGTTCATTATATTCGTCTTCCTTTTGATCTTCCCTTTCTACTTCCTTTGGGTTTTTGTCTGTACGAAGTCCTTTATAACTGGCCTGCCTTAATAGATTATCTTTAGTCCACTGAGCAAAATTAATTTCTGCAACTATTTCAGGTTCAAGCCAAGTAATATTTTCGTTAGACCTTTCTTTTGGCGGAAGTTTAAAAGGAGGATTTAATCTTTTTAAATTGGCGAATTTTTCTTCGAGGATTTCCATGTCCTTCATACTTATGCCGGTACCGGCACGTCCTGCGTATATTAAATCTTCTCCCTCATAAAAACCTAAGAGAAGAGAGCTTATACCGCTAGTTCTTTTGTTAGATAAAGTATATCCTCCGATGATAAATTCCTGTCTTTTGCTACACTTTAATTTTAACCAGTCATCGTTCCTCTCTCCTCTATAAATAGACTCAGCTTTTTTAACTATTATTCCTTCCATATTTAAATTACAAGCTACTTGAAAACTTTCTTTGATATTTCCTTTAACAGGACGGCTGTAGTGAAGATTTGGAAGTGGATCTTTTAATAAATTTTCAAGAATTTCTTTTCTCTTAATTAAAGGATACCCTCTAAGGTCTTCTCCATCTAATGCTAAAATATCAAAAACTACATAGTTGAGATTTTGATCTTGGGGGTTTTTCATATAATTTTGCAAAGCTTGAAAGTCACTTTTTCCCTCTTGGTCTGTTACTACTATTTCACCGTCTAAAACCATGGCTCTTTTAGCCCATGACATAATCGAAGTGGCAATCTTAGGAAATTTCTTGGTATAATCATTGTTATTCCGGCTTATAAGTCTTACCTTCTTCCCTTCAACAAATGCTATAATTCTGTAACCATCATATTTCAATTCACATAGCCAGTCCTCTCCCTCAGGAACCCTATTAGCCAATTTGGCAAGTTGTATACTTACATTATTAAAGGGGTTTCTATTGATTTTTTCTTCTTCGCCTCTTTCTATTTCCTTCATAGTGCGTCCCGTTCTGATACTGGTGGTAAATTTCGATATTCCGTCTTCATCCATAGCATATTGATCCTTTTCTTTTAATAATAGCCAGTTATCGACTTTCTCGTTAGATTTTGCTTTCCAACGAATTAATGCCCAATTACCCTTTAACCTTTTTCCTTTTAAAGTAAACTTTAATTCCCCTTTGGCAAGGCCTTCTTCAACATTTCCAAAAGGTTGCCAGTAACCTTCGTCCCATATCATTACTACTCCACCACCATATTCCCCCTTAGGAATAGTTCCTTCAAAATTTCTATAAGATAGGGGATGGTCTTCTACATGGACTGCCAACCTTTTATTGCTAGTATTATAGGAGGGGCCTTTTGGTACTGCCCAGCTTAAAAGTACTCCCTCCCATTCAAGTCGCAAATCATAATGTTTTCTACTTGCCTCATGGTACTGAACTACAAACCTAAGCCCTTCTTTGGAATTTGCTACAATTCCTTCCGGTTCAAAAGTTTTTTCAAAATTTCTTTTTTGATTATAGTCTTTTAATTTTTCAGTCATAAATTTTTCAGTTCCTTTATCCCCAACCTATTGAATTAGGCTGTCTCCTTATCCTTCTTAACTTTTTCTACACTAGCTTTAAGAGCATCCATAAGATCGATAACTTTTCCGCCACTTTCAGGCTCAACAGCAACTACTTCTTTGCCAGCAACCTTTGTTTCAATGAGCTCCCGCAGCTTTACCTGATATTCATCTTTGTATTTTGATGGATCGAAAGGAGTGTCCATAGAGTTAATAAGCATTTTTGCCATGCCCATCTCCTGCTCTGATACTTCTGGCCTAGTATATGTTTTTTGCAATTCTTTAACATCTTCTGCATAAAACATTTCATAGGCATCTTTTTGAATAATTTCTTCTCAAAAAATCTCATAGGGACATTCATTATAAATGCAATAGCTATACCTATAATAAATG
>JAAYRW010000063.1 GCA_012518555.1 Tissierellia bacterium | reverse complement strand
TTATTGAATCTATATTAATATGATTTTTATCTTTAAATAGTTTTAATTTTTGTCAAATTCCTTGACCTGGAATGATGAAACACAAACTATTTCACACTACCGAAAATGGAAATATTTTGTAGTATAATAAAGGGGCGTTGCTTCGTCTAACTCTTGCCCTATATATTTTTTAATATCTTCTAAACTTGTATACTCAAAAATTCCCTCTATTATAATTTCTAAAGTTGAGTTATCCAACTTTGATATTTTCGTTTTAACTTCTTCTGGAAGATTACCAAGTTTTTTTGTAAGTAACTTGACTGCAGTTTTTACAAGGGCATTTGTTTACCCTTTTCAATACCTTTTTCAACAAATCTTTCTGCTAAGGTCATCAATACTTCACTCCCTTCAGGATAATTATATAAAAAGCTTATCGTGAGGATTCTGTATTTTCATTCTACACTCCTACTTCCTCCAATATTTTCAAGTGTAAATTTGGAATTTCTTATTTATCTATACTAAAGGAATTGAGTAAATATTCATTTGAAAAATGGTAATTTTTTTACTCATAGAGAGACTTTTTATTGGAGCAAACGTTGGTTTATGCTATACTGTTAAATGAAATGAATATATGACACTTATTTTAAGAAGATATAATTATAGATGCTGTCAGAGCTAAACATGAGAGAAGGCAGTAAGCTATTTATTAAACAAAATATTAAAATCTAAAGAAGATGCAGAAGAGATAACAAGTAAAGATTTCACAGCAAATATATTTGAATACGAGTATGAAAAGATCATAAAAAAATTAAAAAGGCTAGAAGAATTAAGTAAAAAATTAAATTTAGAAATGAATAAAAAGGAGTTGGGAGGGATATAGTGAAATTTGGATTTAGAAAGCCAAGCTTAAAAAAACGAATATCGGCCCGAACAAGTATCAAAAGGCAAGTTGTTCACAGGGCAGGATTAAAAATGCCAAGGGGATACGGCTGGATTAGGAATCCGAAAAAATATGTATATAATAAGGCCTATAATCGAACAAGTTTTGATATTTTTAAGGTACTGAAAAAATTGTTTAAATGAAAGGCTTCGTATCTTGTTTACTCTGGAGGTTGATATGTATATTAGGAAAAGTGAAATTAGTGATATGGATGAAATTTTAAGAATATTTTCTTTTGCAAGAAAGTTTATGAAAGAAAATGGGAACCCAAATCAATGGGGAGATGAACATCCCAGTAAATCATTAATAGAAAATGATATATTAAATGGGAACAGCTACGTTTGTGTAGATGATGGGAAGGTAGTAGGAACTTTTTTTATAAGAAAGGAAATGATCCTACTTATGAAAGAATTTATTCTGGTCAATGGAAAAATAACAATCCCTATGGAGTTGTCCATAGAATTGCTTCTATTGAAGGGAAGCAAGGGGTGGCGTCCTTTTGTTTGAACTGGTGTTTTGAAAAATGTAAAAATATAAGAATAGACACTCATAGAGATAATATTCCCATGCAAAATCTTTTAAAAAAGAATGGTTATGAGGAATGTGGAATTATTTATTTGGAAAATGGTGACGAAAGAATTGCATTTCAAAAAGAACAGAGGGATTTAGTGAATTAATAGACAATTATAAAGTTTTTCAATAAATATTATCGAGGTGAAAAGTTGTATTTTGAATATGGTAATAAAGAAATTGAATACTTAAAGAAAGGTGATAAGCTTCTTGGTGCTGCCATTGATCAAATTGGACATATATACCGGGAGGTTAATACAGATGTGTTTTCCTCTATAGTTCGTCATATTATAGGACAACAAATATCCACCAGCGCCCAAGCCACCATATGGCAACGATTAAGAGATAGGATTGGAGCTGTCAATCCTGATACGATATATTCAATTGAATTAAATGAACTGCAACAAATTGGTATAACTTTTAGAAAGGCTGGATATATCAAAGACTTAGCAGAAAAAGTGAGAAATAAGGAATTTGACATAAATTCAATCAATGATTTGCCAGATGAAGAAGTAATCAGAAAACTCACAACCCTAAAAGGTGTCGGTATATGGACTGCTGAAATGTTAATGATCTTCTGTTTGCAGCGTCCTGATGTTGTAAGTTTCGGTGACTTGGCAATTCATCGTGGCATGCGGATGTTGTATCATCACGAAAGTATAAATAGAGAAATGTTTGAAAAATACAGAAAAAGCTACTCGCCATATGGAACAGTAGCAAGTCTTTATCTTTGGGCCATTGCAGGTGGTGCAATCCCTGGAATGAAAGGGGACAATGAAATATAGGAGGTGCACAAATGAGGAATACTAAATTTATTGGCGATATAGATTACGATAAGAGCAGAGTAAATCCAAAATATATTAAACTTGATGAAGGCATGCAGTTGGGTTATAAATACCTATCTGAAAAAAAATTTGCAGACGCTATTAAAACTTGGTTACAAGTGTGGAATGGTCTAAAGGATGAGATGGAAAGGATTTCTGCAAAGACATTTAAGAAGTTCGATGTTGTATTTAACGGTACTCAATTTGTTTCAAATTGGATTCAGGATTTTGATCTTTGTTTGCTTAATGCAATATCTTTGCAATCAGATCCTAAAGTTATTAATTTATATGGAAATATAAGAATTCAGTTTACTGAAGAACTCCTTGACTACCTTGAAAAAGATGATGATCTTTCTTTTGAAAATGCAAAAAGAGCAATTGCAGATACTTATTTTTTCATGGGTAATAATGAAAAGGGTGAAGAACTATTTAATAATTATGTAAAAGAGGATCCGAATTGGGGTTGGGGATGGATTGGATGGTCAGATCAATATTGGCTAAATAATGAGGGTGATAATGATTATACAAAGGCAGAAGATATATTGTTAAAGGCTTTAAGCGTTCCTGAATTAAGAGACAGAGAAGATGTAGAAGAAAGATTATTAGACTTTTACAACGAATCTGATCAAAAGGAAAAATTTAAAGAGTTTAAGAATAAAAAAAGAAGTGGGAAGATAGTAAAACGAATAAAGATAGGAAGGAATGAACCATGCCCCTGCGGTAGCGGAAAAAAATACAAGAAGTGCTGTGGGGTAAATATATAAGGGGTTATTGAACTTTGGATATTGCTTTGGTCGAAGGTCAATATACAACTGACCTTGGACAAACTTTAGAAACAGAGCTGGAAATTCAGGATTTGATACTTCAAGCTTAGAAATAACAATAAGTCCAAGTGAGGCCGGTGATGGAGGTAGTGGAGAGTAAACATTTAAGTTACTTCACACTTCCCTTTCTCATCAAATTAATGAGAGGAAACAATACTCTTTGTCCCATCACGATTAATCCTTCGCTTTCTTTCCTCATGCTCCATTGTGCTAAAACCCCCATGAGTGTTGCGCTGAAAAGTGCAAAGAAGTCATCATAATTCATGTTAAGTTGAAAGTCACCATCCTGAAGGCCTTTGCTGATTACTTTATCTATAAAGCTTTTTTGTAGCTCTATAGAGGTATTGGTGTTTTCTGATGCCAACTCTTCATCAATCATTGCTTTTACATAGGATTTGGTAAATACATGGCCATCCTTGTTTACATAGTTTAGGTAGGCAGTAACCGCATTTTGGTAAAGTGTTACAGCGTCAAGCTTTTCATCGTAGATAAACAATTGACTTAATTCCTTGTTAAAGCGTGAAGTAAGTTTAATAAGAATGTCTTTTTTTGAAGTAAAATAGCTATAGAATGTGCCCTTGGCTACACCACAGGCATTACAAATTTGACTGATGGTTACTTGGTCATATCCATGTTCTTTCACTAATTTCATTGCCATGTCAGTTACTTTTTTTTCAGTTTCAAGTGCTTGCAAGTCGCGGTTGGTTAGTTTTTTTTCCATCTGTAAGGTCCTTTCGTCTTTTCATAAAATTTATCTTACCATACATATTGTGAAACAACAAGGATTTCAGAGTTTTCAAATAAAGTATTCTGAGATTCCATATAAAGTTTTATATAGAGAAGAATTTTCTTAATAAATTGCAACGTATGAGTAAAAACTCATACGTTGCAAGAGTAATAATTAGAATAGGTTTTACTTGTCGCTTACATAATCTGCAACAGCTTCACCACAAACATATGCACTTGTGAGAACCCAACCGTTGTTTGCTCCACCGTAGGTAACATATGGTTTCTTTTCGGTGAAAAGAACACCTGCACAGTCACTACCTACGCAGAAAAGTCCTTCAATTGGTTCACCAGATGTGTTAAGCACCTGTAGCTTGGTATTTACATCTAATCCTGCACAAGTATTATATGAATAGCTTGCCATCTTGATGGCGTAGTAAGGACCTTCACCTATGGCCTCTAAATATTCTGCATCCTTATTAAACTGCTCATCCTTGCCGTTTTTACAGTAGTTGTTGTAGCTCTCAACTGTATTTTTTAGTGCTGACGGATCAATGTCAATGGCTTTAGCTAACTCTTCAATAGTGTCAGCTTTATAGATGAAGCCCATTTCAATTCCTGCGTCTAATACATCATAGGCTTCAGGCAAGGGTGTATTTACAGGTATATCCCCTGTATAACCAAGAAAACCTGATGACACACCGCCTAGGAAATGCTTAAATCCATTGTCACGAATGTCGTTAATTTGTTCACTGCTCCAGATGCTATAGAAATTAGGACCAGCAATCCAAGGGTCTAGCATGGCTACACCGGTTTCTGATGTGAAGCGTTCTCCATCCATACCTACAGCCAAGCTGTTGGGTGTAATTCCAAGGAACATTGGAAGGTCTGCAACTGACCAAACGCTTTGTTTTCCTGTATTAAAGCTTTTCTGGCCTTCAACCTTGTTAATGGCAAAGCCGTAGCTGTGGGGGATAAACATATCTGAACCGGACATGTGTACTTCCGGAGGCATGCCGATGTTATAAGTAGCTGCTCCAATATCAATGGCAGATTGTATCATTTTGCCGTCATTGCCATAAGAGCCGTAAATTTTCCAGGCGCCTTTTAGTGGGAAATATTCATTCGATAGATATTCGCTGGTCATTTCTCTACTGCCTAAGAAACCGCCTGTTGCTATAACAACTGCGTCAGCCTTGATTGTGTATTCGGTACCGGTTAACTTGTTTTTAGCCTTGGCGCCCACAACTGCTCCTGTATCATCGGTTATAAGTTCATAGGCTTCTGTTTCAAGCATGTATTGACCGCCCAATTCTGTAAAATCTTCAACAAGTTTATCGAAATAGGAGGCAATTTCACGCTTGTTATAGCCGTGAGTCGGTGCATCGGGGTGCTCAGGAGATGTGTTGGGGTACCACTGGAATTTAACCTTATACCAGTCTGCAGGTGTAAAACCTGGTTTGGGGTCAAAATCGAACATGGCTCCATGATCAAGAGCTAACCAGTCTAATGCCGGACCTGACTTTTCAAAGTAAAGGTCTAACATTTCTTTTTTAGCATCGCCTTCAGTATATTCTGTCCATGCTTCATACATGGCATCTGCGTCGGTAAAATCTTCACCATTGTTGTATTTTTCTTTTATACGTGGAGGATTGATGGATTGTATTTCAGAGGTGAGGGCAGTAGTGCCACCGTAACGTCCCTGTTTTTCAATAACCAATACATCCACACCTTCTTCTGCTGCACGAAGGGCAGTATAAGTGCCTCCGCCACCCATACCTATTACTAAGACTTGTGTTTCTAATTCTTGGCTACCACCACTTTTTTCTTGTGGTTTTTTGAATTCGCTGATGGCGGATTCTTCATTGCCAGCTGCCACAATTGCTTGCTTTAAGCAGTCTTCAATTGCTGTACGAGCTGCAACACTGGTAACGGTTGCACCGCTGACAATGTCTACATTGACAGATTGGTTTTCTAATATTCGTGGAAACATAGCTGCTGCCACAGCGTCAATCATGGAAGACGTACTACCTGATTCTTGGTCAAATGCGATAGACTCTATTGCATTTTCAGATACTGTAACTCTAAGTATATCAGGCCAGGACATGCTGAAACCATAGGCCTGGGCAGTGTATGTTCCCGGAGCCATCATAGCTTCAGGGCTACTGTCTGTGTCTTCCATAGCTGGTGGTTCTGGTTCATCTTGTTGCGTCTCTTGCGTACATCCTGCTGCAGTAATCAATATCAAGATTAAGCAAAGCAGTAAACACAATTTTCTTTTCATTTCTTTTACTCCTCCTGTTTTCGAATTTCATTGACCGACGGTCAATGAGCTAATTATATAATAACACTTTGATAATTCATTGTCAATATATATTTAAAATATGATTTTGAAATATCTTATAGTATAAATAAATATTTGACGAAACAAGGACATTGTAGTATATTGTAAAAGGTTTCAGTCCACATACTTGTGAATATAAGGTATTCATCCATTGCTTATTTCATATATTATTGTATACATTATATTTAGGGGGAGTTATGGACATTTTATTTTTTTTGCTATATTCATTATGCTTATTAGGTTTAATTATTGGTCTAATAAATCCAAAGGCTATTATTAAATGGGGAAATACTGCTAAAAGAAACAGAAAAAAGGTAGTGAAGCTTTTTGTTACAGGGCTTATATTACTATATATTCTGCAAAGCTCATCTTTAGGAAGTTTAGATTTAGCTGAAAATTACCCGGAAGAACCTACTCCAGTAGACAATAGTGATGGCACTGACTATTTAAAGGTACATTTTATTGATGTAGGCCAAGCAGATTCAATACTTATAGTTACAGCTTCTGATAGCATGCTTATAGATGCTGGTAATAACAATGATGGTGATTTGATTGTAAATTATCTCAAGTCCCAAGGGATTGATTATTTGGATTATGTAATCGGAACTCATCCTCATGAAGATCACATCGGAGGATTGGATGATGTTATAGATTCCTTTGAAATAGGTAAAATTTTCATGCCTAAACATAAAAGTACTACTAAAACATTTGAAGATGTGTTATTATCAATTCAAAATAAAGGATTAAAAGTTACAAGTCCAAAAGTTGGGGCAAAATATAATCTTGGTCAAGCTGAATGGACAATACTGGCTCCTAGCCAGGAATATAAGGAAACAAACAATTCATCAATAGTAATCAAACTAGTATTTGGAAACAATTCATTTATATTTACAGCTGATGCTGAAGAAAAATCTGAAATAGAAATGCTTAAAACAGGCAATTTAAATTCTGACGTACTAAAGGTAGGTCACCATGGAAGTATTACTTCAACCTCATATGATTTCTTGAAAGAAGTAAATCCTACATATGCTGTTATAAGTGTTGGTGAAGCTAATAGGTATGGGCATCCTCATAAAGAGGTAATTGAAAGGTTAACAGAGCAAAAGGTTAAAATACTCAGAACAGATGAACTGGGCACTATTATCTTTATCTCTGATGGTGATGAGTTACAATATGAAACCATTAATAGCTTAGAAAGCATATCTAACCAATAAAAACTAAAGAGGTGTAATATTTGAAAGTAATTATTGATAGATTTGAAGGAGATTATGCCATAGTAGAAACAGAAGACAGAATTATGGTCAATTTACCAAAGTCGTTAGTTCCCGGAGCAAAAGAAGGGGACGTAGTAAGTATTATAATTGATGAAGAAGAAACAAAGAAAAGAAAAGATAATATAAATAAATTAATGGATGATTTGTGGCAATAAGATATTAAGTTGGGTCTTAAAGAAGTTTAAGTACTCTTGGTATGTATGCAGTACATACCAAGAGTATATTTTTGGGAAGAATTATGGAAAAGGAAAATTAAATTAGCTGTTAAAGTAAAATGTTTTTTGGTATAATATCATCTTGGAGGTAGAGAATGTATAAGTTGCTTAGGTTATATTCAAGTCTTGATAGGAAATTTTTACGCTCTATGCTTAAAATAGCTTTACCTATTATGATTCAAAATTTGGTAACTTCTTCACTTAATATGGCAGATACGGTCATGGTAGGAAAATTAGGAGAAGTAGAAATAGCTGCTGTTGGAATAGCCAATCAGTACTTTTTTATTTTTACCATGATACTTACGGGCCTATGTGGAGGATGTAGTGTTTTTATTTCTCAATACTGGGGCAAGAAAGATTATACAAATATTAAAAGAATGCTTGGCTTAGGGCTATTATCAGCATTGTTTATTTCTATAGTTTTTATGGCTGTAGGATTTATTAGTCCTGAAACAATAATTTCTGTATTTAATAAAGATGCTATAGTTATAGATCTAGGTGGAAGATATTTATTCATAGTGCTTTTTAGCTATGTTTTTACAGCAGTAACCTTTGTATATGGCTATTCTTTGCGCTCAATAGGAAATACGGTTGCACCCTTGATAGTTAATATAGTAGCACTATTATCTAATGTATTTTTAAATTATGTTCTCATATTTGGAAAACTTGGTGCACCTGCCTTAGGGGTAGAAGGGGCTGCTCTTGCTACCTTAATATCAAGAGTTATAGAAGCAATAGTACTTGTAATTTTAGTTTATTTAGACAAGGGAGTATTCGCAGCAAAGGCATCAGAACTATTAGATTTAACCATGGATTTTTTCAAAAAATCTTATAGAATTATTCTACCTGTTTTGCTAAATGATGTATTGTGGGCAATGGCCAGTTTAATTTATTCGGTTGTTTATGGCCGTATGGGTACAGGAGCTACAGCGGCTATTCAAATATGTAATACTGTAAATAACATGTTTATGGTAGTGACCTTTGGAATGGCAAGTGCATCTGCAATAATGGTTGGTAATAGTATAGGTCAAGGTAAAGAAGAAC
>JAAYRW010000062.1 GCA_012518555.1 Tissierellia bacterium | reverse complement strand
TTCTTCTGTATTTTATAACTAACACAAGATGGTAGTACATAGCGAACACTGAATGGTTGTTTGTATCTAATTCCCTCATATAATCAGCCTTTCATCATTTAATACTGATTATAGAATATCATATTAGCACGCATATGTCAAACATATTAGCAATTCATCTCCCACTTATAGAAGATGGGAGAATTCTTGCTAAGAAAGATTAAATTAGTTCTACTACGTGTACCTCTACCTTTAGCTTTAATATACAAAACATCATTTGTTTTAAAATATAAGTTTTCTGGTGTACTTACGCCCACACAACAAGCATCATAATAATGGGTTTTTGGTAAATTCAACTTTATCCTATTCATTTTAGTTCTTGCGCCTGTTCCACATTCTACAGGTAAGCCTGTATCAATTAATGTTTCATATACCCTCCATCTTGTAATATTTACAATTGCAGCATCTTTTAGAGTTTTAAGTGCTTGTTTTTGCACATTCGGAAACCCAAATTCTGTTGCTGTTTTATTTCCTTTTTCTTGGTTGCAATTTCTACATGCTATTGTAAGGTTGTCTATTCTATTTGTGCCACCTCTTGATTTAGGTATAATATGCTCTATCTCTAATGGAATATCTGTTTTTCCACAATAGACACACTTTCTTTTGAATTTTTCCAAAAGATATTCTCTAACTTCATATCCCAACAATGTGCCTTGTTGATATTCCTTACCGCTTATTTCAGGGTTTCTCATTAGTTGAGTATCAAATTTAGCATTTTCATAAGATATATGAGTTAAAGGGCATAATTTATTAAGTCTTTCAACCCATGTTTTTATATTATCAATCTTACTTTGCATAGTTGGTGGCATCCAGCCTTGCTTCCTTTTTCTATTATTGAATCTTGGTTTTCTGTATCTTAAATTTTTATTTCTTCTTCTGCGTCTAAAAGCACGCCTATCATCCATCTTTTTCTTTATATTAGTTTTATGATGTATTTCAGCTAACCAAACTACTTCTTTGTTGTTTTTAATAATGGCAAATCCAGTATACCTGCTGCCATAGTCAATCTTTAACCTATACTCATTGTCATTTTTATCATCTTCTTTTAACTCTTTTAACCTAATTGTGAATGGATATTTTTTATGCACCACTGCTTTTCCTTGTTTTAATAACTTCCTCGCTTTCGCAGGATGACAAGGATTTAATGGTTTTTTATTTTTATTCAGTACAAATACCATTGGATGTGATTCCTTTCTCTGCTTAATGCAGGTTACGCAAATTAATGTCTTTCCTCGGCAAGGTTAGCCCACAGTTTTTAGCAACAACACTATTCCTACCCTCAGAATTATTTAATTGTTGCTCGTAGTGTCCAGAACTGGAAAAGCATCCTGGAGTACCTATATCATTTGTAGGTAACATAGTTAAGCCTGGTCAACTTAGGGCTTTTGCAAGCCCACGACTTTAGTCGTGGGTAGTTAATTTGAATACGCCTCATTTTTTCCACCTGTCACACCACATTTCAAATACTCTTTCCGCTTCTTCGTTTCTTTCAAATCTAATGAAAAGATCTCCACGGCTACCCTTACCAATTCGGATAGGGCATAATCCTTGATCTAAAAAAAATTGAGCTTGAAAATGATTATAAATATAAAAATCCTTTTTTCTTTCCTTGTTCGTTTTCATATCAATCACTCCCCTATTTCATCGTATAACTTACGCCTACACTCACACCTCTTTTTTGCAATGCGGCGGCCATTAATTTCTCAAACAATCCGTCCTCTAATTCCTGTTTAGTTTTAGAAAAGTATGGGCGTTTAAGATTCTCCCATTTTGGCCCGAAAATCCCGCCAGTTAATCCTTGGTCAATAAACATTGGAAGCAACTCCCTCACATCATTGGGTGAAAAATAGTTTGATCCATGCAAAAAGGTATCTGCATGAAAAGCCATCTTATCTTTATCGTGTTCTACTGTTGCAGTTACCTCATTACCTTTAGTAATAGGGGAAGTATTTACAACGGACTCCTTTAATTGCCCCGTAGGTTCTCTGCTTCCCGCATAATAATATTCCCGGCCTTTTTGAGTGCCTACTGCATAAACTTCTTTTTCAACATTGTCCTGCATTAATTTAGCAGCTTCTTCAGCTACTTCATTTAAGGCATCTGCAATCAATTGAAGCATTACAGACTCAATTTGATTTAAAGAATTAATTTGTACCATCTTTCTTCAGATCTCCTAAGACTTTTAAATCTCCCAATCCTTTCATTTCTTTAGATAAGGTTTTTACAGTATCTTTAATCTGTTCATTGGTCGGCAACTTTTCCTGCAGTATCTCTAGAGCATTAATGAAATATACTGCCGCTTTTGCTACAGAAGCCTCCACAGAATTAGCCAATGCAATTTCCTGATTGACTTCGGCATCAATTAATTCAAACAACTCGTGCTTATTATCTATTTGAGAATACAGTTCATCTAACTTACCTTCCTCTACTAACCAATCATATTCCGCAATAGTATTTTCCTCATTAAATTCAATCCCTGCAAAATGACCAAATAGATTTACTTCAGTATTTAATTTCTTACTCACATAATCACAATAGAGTCTACCATCCTTATTTGCTTTCACGCACGCTGCCTTTACGCTATCCGCAATCTGAGCAAGCACCGCAATGGGCACATTCTTTTTTACTTCAAGCTTTAAATTTTTGTCTTTTTTCAATTCTGAAACCTTCATGTACTCATCTCCTTTTGTCCTTGATTTAAAATATCGGAACCCCATTGCCCAATTAAAATAGCTTCTGCCTCATCTTCTGAGGCATCAATTTTATAAATCATTTTAACTATCTCGATAGCATTTTCCTTTTGCTCCTTGCGTTTTCTCCCCCGCACCCCCACGCCGGATTTCCAAGTCGATGGTTTCACTACCTGAAATCCAACATCTTTTTCAAACAAAATGCCCATAATTACCCCTTGCATTTGAGATAATGACTGAAAGCTAGCAAAATTTTGTTGATATTGAGTGTCTTCGATAAAAACAAAATTTGGTTTTACCTTGCCGTATAATTTCTTTATGGCAAAATACATCTGGCACATACGCTCTACAATATTTTTTTCTTTCTTGTCAGCTTTTAAAATTCCATATGTAATTAATTTGCCATCTTCAAATACGGAATACCCTGTTATTTTAGTGCTCTGATCTAAACTTAATATTTTGATTTAATCATCTCCTTTCATATCAGTAGTATCAATAAAATGGGGGGGGAGGGGGGAATGGAGTAGGGCGGGAACCCTACTCCTGCTACTTTATCTAAAAACTAACTAATCCTGTTAGTTTTAAAACCCAAAAAGAAGTACCTGCCAATAGCAACCACGGCACAACTCCAATAATTATCTTTAAAATGTCAACTTTGGATCTATCATCTATACATTCAACCTTATCTTCTAGCTCAGCTAGCCGAGCATTGTTTTCCTTCATTTCTTCATTCATACCACTTAAATTTTCATTCATCGTGGATAGGGTAGTTTTAAGTTCGCCGTATGAATTGACTAGTGTCATTTGTGTTTCCTTAAAATCCTTATTTTGTTCAATCTGCTGTTTTGATAATAGAGCCAATTCTGTTACAACTACTTTTACATCTACAAGATCGTCTATCTTCTTTTCTAAGTTGTCGGTTTTTACTTCAAGTTTGCTAATACGTTCGCCGTATTCGCCGTTGCTCAATAAAACCACCGCCTATTGTTTTATCAGCCCCTTGTTGATATAATAAAATTGTTAGATAGTTTCAGGCTTTAATCTATCTAACTAGGGCAGGAGATAGAGTATTATCTCCTGCCCTAAAACTAAAATAATTTTCCTCTATTTTTTCTTTCCGGAGATTTTATTTTCTCGGTTTGCTCTACTTTTTTGGATTCCGGTTGCTCTATTCTCTTCGCTTCCCATTCAAAATTTACAGGTTTAAATAGCTCTTTGATTTTATCTTCAGTCAGATCTTCCTTTAGCCTATCTAAAGAATAATATTGACCAGTCTTATATTTTGTGGAAATGGCAGGATGGTTATATGATAATAGCTTACTCACTACTTACCTCACCACCACGCCAAGTTTCCCCAATAATGGGGATAATGTCGAAATAAACAGATTCACCGTTTACTATATCCACAGAGAGATCGCAATTAAAAGGAACTTCAGTAGCTGTCCCTGACTCAAAAGTAATTTCAAATTCCGGAGTAGGCTTTGCGCGATAGCAAATAAAAGATACCGGATTTTTATTGCCAGACTCATCTTCACGGTATCCTTCACCCGTAATAGTACAAACTTCCGAGAAATCCTCAGAAGTAACTCTCACAAGAGGAGTATCATCTTCTGTTTTATACCTATAAATCACACGGATATGCTTACCCTTTAATTCTTCATTGACAGTTATCCTCTCTGCGGAAATAGAATACTCTCCGGTGTCATCTTCAGGATCTCCTAATTTGAGCTCATTTTGCAAGTCCCTTCCATTGTCTGCTACAGCATATACTTTCAAAGTGCCAACCTCTGGATTATGGGATAATTCAGCTATGCCTGTAGCTGCATCCACTGATAGAAGTTCAGTTTTAGAAGCAACTTGTTTCCCACGAGTAACCTTTCTTCCAAGTTTAGTACCGAGGGCAGCAACATCTATAAGCGGTAGTACACTTTCAAACGCTGCTTTCCGACTGTGATTAGTTGTAATTCTTACCGGATTGCCTATGCCTCCATGAATCTCTAGCGTTTCTGCCTCGGTCTTCAAAGTAATAGACTTCGCATAATCTACAACAAACAAAAGATCGCCCGAAACATAGTCTTGCACAGCAAAATCAACCACATCATAAATTGCAAATACATTATCAGCCATAAATAATAAAGCCTCCTTTTATAATCTTGTAATATAATACCTCAACTTTATATTTTCGGCACCAGCAAGAATTTGCCGGACACCAAGTTCATAATTATCGACCAATTGCATACGCTTGAATTGATCATTAAATTGATAGTATGTCAAATCCCACACATTCAAGAGGTTCAGACTAGGATGTTTAGAAGTAAGCACAGATAC
>JAAYRW010000061.1 GCA_012518555.1 Tissierellia bacterium | reverse complement strand
TTGGCTATTTCACTTTGTGTTTTACTTTCATAAAATCTTTTAATAATTATATTTCTTTCTAAATCATTTAATTTTTCCATAGATTTATTAATGAAATCTTCATTTTCAATTTGTCTATAATATTTGTCTTCAGTACCTATTACATCCATTAAAGAAACATCGCTATCGTCTCCGCCATTATCAAATTTTTCGTCTAAGGACTGAGAATTGAACATTTTTCCTGCTTCAAATGCCTCCAATACTTCTTCTTCTGTACTGTTAGCATATTCGGCAATTTCCTTAATAGTAGGTGCTCTATGTAGTTGGCTGGCTAATATATTGCTATATTCATTAACTTTTTTTGATATTTCCTGGATTTTTCTTGGAACTTTAACAGCCCAACCTTTATCTCTGAAATATTTTTTAATTTCTCCTAATATAGTTGGAGTAGCAAAGCTTGTAAATTCAAATCCTTTAGAAATATCAAATCTTTCAATTGCATAAATTAAACCCATACATGCTATTTGATATATGTCTTCATATTCTATACCTTTGTTAGTGTATTTTCTAGATATTATTTCAGCCATATACTTATATTTATCAAAAATTTCATTTCTTACTTCTAAATCTTTAGTTTCTTTATAAAGTAAGAATAATTCATAATTTTTTATTTTCTTGGTGTTGTTTTTAGCTTCATTCATTTTAATCAACGCCTATTTTTATTTTTTTATTTTTTCAAATATTATTTTTTTATTTTCTGAATCAAAAGTATAATTATCTGCTAAACTTTCAATAATCATAATGGACATGTCGTTTTGTAACTCATTTATAGCAGGTAATTGACCTTCATTTAAATCAGTAACTTCAACTATAACTTTATCTTTATGAATTTCATAAGTAATTTCTAAACTTTCAGTATACTTTTCTATATTTTTTATAAAAAAAGTACATATTTCAGAAATAATTACTTTTATATCTTGAATTTCATCTACGTTAAAACTACTCATATTTACTATTGCAGAAGATGTTAATCTAACGGTGCTCATATACTCTGATTTTTTAGGTATTTTTAATACTATATTATCCATTTTATCACTCCCGGATATTAAATACTTTATTTAAACTTGTAATATCAAAAAGTTTATAAATATTAGGTTTTAAATTAATTATTTTAAAATTTAGATTTCTTTCTTGCAACTTTTTATAAATACTCATTAAAACTCCGAGTCCCGTACTATCAATATACTCCAAATTTTCCCCATCAATAACTAGATCTAACTTTTTTTCTTCTATTAAATCAGTTACTTTCTTTTTAAGTTCAGGAGAAGTATATATATCTACTTCTCCTATTGGTTTAATTTCTATAGAGCTATCTAAAGTTTCAATTTCGATTTTTAATGACATAACACCCTCCATTTTTATTCTGTTTTTTCAAGGTCTTCATCTGAAAAAATCTTTGCTATTGAAGCAACTTTATCATCACCGTCAAGTCTCATTGCTATAACTCCTTGAGTATCTCTTCCCATTATGGAAATACTCCTAGCATGAATTCTTATTATAGAACCGTTAGTACTTAACATCATTACATCATCTTCTTTTACAACTATTAAAGAATCTACTATAAGCCCTGTCTTTTTATTAATATTGTGTGCTTTTACACCTTTACCGCCTCTATTTTGACGTCTGTATTCTTGGGACAATGTTATTTTTGCGTAGCCGTTTTCTGTAACAGTTAAAATATGTTTATTTTCATCGCTTTTCTTAATGATGCTCATAGAAATAAGTTCATCATTTTCAGAAATTGTTATTGCCTTAACTCCCATAGTATTTCTACCAGTTGGTCTTACGTCACTTTCATGGAATCTTATACCTTTACCTTGTTTTGTAACTATGAATATATCTTTGCTACCGTCAGTTTTTTTGACAGTTATTAATTCATCGTCTTCGGCAATTTTTATGGCAACTAATCCTGTCTTTCTATTAGAATCAAATTCACTTAATTTTGTTTTTTTGATAATTCCTTTCTTAGTTACGAAAATCAAGAATTCTTCTTCGTTATACTCTCTTATTGGTATTAAAGCTTTTATTTGTTCACCTGGTTCAATATTTATTAAATTAATTACTGCAGTTCCTTTTGCTTGACGTCTGGCTTCTGGAACTTCGTAAGCTTTAATTCTATACATTTTACCCTTATTTGTTACAAAGAGCAAGTAATCATGAGTAGAAGTTATGAATAAATTTTTTACAAAATCTTCATCTCTAGTTGTAAGAGCTGTTACTCCTTTACCTCCTCTATTTTGAGCTTTGTATGTATCTTCCGGTAATCTTTTAATATAACCGAAGTTTGTCAATGTAATTGCAACATTTTCTTCTTCGATTAAATCTTCTACATTGATTTCCCCTTCTTCTGCTATAATTTCAGTTCTTCTTTCATCATAATATTTATTTTTTATTTCTATTAATTCATCTTTAACGATTTGATCTATTAAACTTTGATTAGCAAGGATTTCCTTATATTTATTTATCATTTTAATTAATTCTTTATATTCTGCATCTAATTTTTCTCTTTCCAATCCTTGTAAACGTCTAAGACGCATATCTACTATAGCTCTGGCTTGGATTTCAGATAGATCAAAGGCTGCCATCAATCTTTTTTCTGCATCGTCATAAGAAGATCTTATTATTCTTATAACTTCGTCAATATTGTCTATTGCTTTAATTAAACCTTCAACTATGTGAGCTCTGGCTTCAGCTTTATTTAAATCATATTGAGTTCTTCTTCTTATAATTTCTCTTTGATGCTCAACATAATGATAAATCATTTCTTTTAAATTCAAAACTTTTGGTTCATTATTTACTAAAGCAATCATAATAATGCTGAAATTATCTTGCATTTGGGTAAGTTTATATAAATTATTAAGAACAATATTAGGATTATGATCTCTTTTAATTTCAATAACAATCCTCATTCCTGTTCTATCACTTTCATCTCTTAGGTCAGAAATTCCATCAATTCTTTTGTCTTTAACTAATTCTGCTATTTTTTCGATTAACCTTGCTTTATTAACTACGTAGGGAAGTTCTGAAACCAAAATTCTACTTCTATTATTTTTCAATTCTTCTATTTCTACTTTTGCTTTTACCTTTACTTTGCCTCTTCCCGTCATATAAGCATTTTTAATATTTTCTTTTCCTTCGATTATGGCACCTGTAGGAAAATCAGGACCTTTAATATACTTCATAAGTCCTGGTATATCTATGTCCGGATTTTCAATATAAGCAATTACCCCTTTTATTACTTCACCTAAATTATGAGGAGGAATAGAACTTGCCATTCCAACAGCAATACCTGAAGATCCGTTTACCAATAAATTTGGAAAACGGCTGGGAAGTACTACCGGTTCTTTTAAAGTTTCATCGAAATTTGGTCTAAAGTCAACAGTATCTTTGTTAAAATCACGTAGCAATTCCATTGCTATACTAGACATTCGAGCTTCCGTATAACGCATTGCCGCAGCTTGGTCACCGTCTACAGAACCAAAGTTTCCATGACCGTCAATTAAAGGATAACGCATAGAAAAATGCTGTGCTAATCTTACCATAGCATCATAAACAGCCGTATCTCCGTGAGGATGGTACTTACCTAAAACATCTCCTACTATACGGGCACTTTTTTTATGAGGTTTATCCGGTGAAAGTCCTAATTCACTGGCAGAATATAATATTCTTCTGTGAACAGGCTTTAAACCGTCTCTTACGTCTGGCAATGCCCTGGATACAATAACTGTCATGGCATAGTCTAAGTAAGATTCTTTCATTTCTTTTGTAATATCTACATTTATAATTTTACTATTATCATTTTCGCTCATTTATAACCTCTCAGCCTATATGTCTAAATTCTTCACGTATTTTGCATTAGTCTCGATAAATTCTCTTCTTGGAGCAACTTTATCACCCATAAGAATATTGAATATTTCATCTGCTTCTATAGCATCATTTTCGGTTATTCTTAATAAAATTCTTGTTTCAGGATTCATAGTTGTATCCCAAAGCTGTTCCGGATTCATTTCCCCAAGACCTTTATATCTTTGTATTTCAACTTTATCTCTACCTATTTCTTCTAATGTCTTATTAAGTTCTGCATCACTATAAAGGTATTGTTCAAATTTACCTTTTTTAATTCTATATAAAGGTGGTTGGGCCGCATAAACATGACCATTTCTTATTAAATCTTTCATATACCTATAGAAAAATGTAAGAAGCAATGTTCTTATATGTGCTCCATCCACGTCGGCGTCTGTCATAATAATAATTTTGTGATACCTTAATTTTGAAATATCAAAGTCTTCTCCGATTCCGCAACCGAAGGCAGTTATCATATTTTTTATTTCTTCTGAATTTAATATTCTATCTATTCTTGATTTTTCAACATTTAATATTTTACCCCTTAAAGGAAGTATAGCCTGAGTTTTTCTATCTCTACCTTCTTTTGCAGAACCTCCTGCTGAATTTCCTTCCACTATGCAAATTTCACAAAGTGCAGGATCTCTTTCAGAGCAATCTGCTAATTTCCCAGGAAGGGCCATACTTTCTAAAGCTCCCTTTCTTCTTACAAGATCTCTGGCTTTTCTTGCAGCATCTCTTGCTCTTGCAGATCTCAAAGACTTTTCAACTATTGCTTTTGCTGTCCTTGGGTTTTCTTCACAAAATATACTTAAGGCTTCTCCTGTAATACTATCAACTATTCCTCTTACTTCACTGTTTCCTAATTTTGTTTTAGTTTGACCTTCAAATTGAGGATCAGTTAATTTAATTGATAGAATTGCAGTAATACCTTCTCTTATATCGTCTCCTGTAATTGCAACGTCATTTTCTTTTATTAAATTTGATCTTTTTGCATAATCGTTAATAGCTCGGGTAACTGCCGTTTTAAAACCTACTAAGTGAGTTCCTCCCTCAATAGTATTAATATTGTTTGCAAAAGAATATATATTTTCGCTATAGGAATCTGTATACTGAATTGCGATTTCTACTATTACCTTATCCTTAATTCCTTCAGCATAAATAATTTCATTATGAAGATGTTGTTTTTTGCTATTTAAGAATTGTACAAATTCCTTAATGCCCCCCTCATAGTAAAAGGTATCCTTTGTATCGCTTCTTTTATCTTCAAGTATTATTTTTATGCCTTTGTTTAGAAATGCTAATTCTCTCAGTCTATGTTTAACTGTTGTATAGTTAAATTCTATTGAGTCGAAAATAGTTGAATCTGGAAGAAAAGAAATTGTTGTTCCTGTTTCTTTAGTTTTACCTGCTAGTTCAACTTCTGACTTTGTAATACCTCTTTCAAATTTTTGTTTATAAATTTTACCGTCTCGTCTTACTTCTGCAACTAAAAAATCTGAAAGAGCATTTACACATGAAACTCCTACACCGTGAAGACCTCCGGAAACTTTGTAAGCATCATTATTAAATTTCCCGCCTGCATGAAGAACTGTCAAAACAGTTTCTAAAGTAGATTTACCTGTTTGTATATTTTTTTCAACGGGAATACCTCTTCCATTATCTTCAATTATTACTGAATTATCTTCATTAATAATTACTTTTATTGTATCACAATATCCTGCCAAAGCTTCATCAATACTATTATCTACAACTTCATAAATAAGCTGGTGTAATCCTCTTTCTCCAGTAGAACCTATATACATTCCCGGTCTTTTTCTTACAGGTTCCAAACCTTCAAGGACTTGTATCTGTTCGGCACCATAGTTATTATTATTTTTACCTGTGTCCATTTATTTCCCTCTTTCTAATTGGTAATGTTTCTGATTTTTCCTCGGTTTATATAAAAATTCTTTTTATTAAAATTTTCAGTTAAAATACTTAGTTCATGATCATCTGTTGTGGTAATAATAGTTTGAATACCTTCAATATGTTTGATAAGGTATTTTTTTCTTTTATTATCAAGTTCCGATAATACATCGTCTAAAAGTAAAATAGGATATGACCCGGTTTCATCTTTAATAATTTCAATTTCCGCTAATTTTAATGCTAAAATAGCAGAACGTTGTTGACCTTGGGAACCGAAATACTTACACTCTTTACCATCAATTTTTATTAATATGTCGTCTTTATGAGGTCCAAACATAGAAGTACCTCTGGTTATTTCATTTTCGAAATTATCTTTAATTTTTTTATAAAATATACTTTTAACTTCATCCTTAGTTAAATTATTTATATTTCCTATATTACTTGAATATAGTAGGTCGAATTCTTCCTTATTTCCTGAAATTTTTGAATAAATATTTACTGCATACTTTTTTAAATTGTTTATAAATTCATTTCTATAGAATGTAATTTCTGTTCCTATATTTACTAAATAATCATTCCAGATACTAATAATATCCTTATTTTCATATTTTGTATAGTAATTTTTTAAAATAATATTTCTTTCCGTAGTTACTTTTTTATATTTACTGAGCAAATATTTGTATTTAGGTTTTATTTGTGAAATATCAATATTTACAAATCTACGTCTTTCAATGGGACTTCCCTTAATAATTTTCATATCGTCGGGAGTAAATATAACATTGTTTAAAATACCTATCATTTCGGAAGTTTTTTCTAATTTTACACCATTTATTAAAACAATTTTCTTTTTATTTTTTTCTAAAATTATCTCTATTTTTATATTATAGTTATTTTTTCTTATGTGAATTTCAATTCTACTTTTTTTTTCATTAAAATTTATTAATTCACTTTCGCTGTTTAGCCGGAATGTTCTTCCTATTGAAGCAACATAAATTGATTCCATAAGATTAGTCTTTCCCTGACCGTTATCCCCTATGAAAATATTGAGAGATTCATTTAATTCTGCTTCTGCTTCTATAAAATTTCTGTAATTTTTAATAATAAGTTTATTTACAATCATTATTCCTCTTTAATTGATTATTTCTAAGGTAATGGGGATATTCCTTCAAAAGCTATCCCTGGGAGAGTACCCTATTTTGAAGGTGTGTCCTCATATCGAACAACTAAATATTTTTCATTATTAAATTCTACAATATCTCCTTCTCTTAACTTTTTTCCTCTTTGTAATACAACTTCTCCGTTAACTTTAACTAAGCCGTCTAATATGACATTTTTTGCCATACCCCCTCCTTCAACGGCATTTGCTAACTTTAACAGCTGATCTAACTTTATATATTCTGTAACTATTCCTACTTTTTCCATAATTACCTCTTTTTATCCATTAATCGGGGACATTCCTTCTACTTACAAAGACTTACATCAAAAGAAGGTGTGTCCCCATACCTCTAACCAATACGTACCGGTAAAACCATATATATGTAGTTACTTTCTGTTTCATCTTCTATTACTTCTTTTATGAAACAAGGGTTATTTTTCCCAATTAAATTCAAAGTAATCATTTCACTGTTAATTACTTTAAGATAATCTAAAAGGTATTTAGAATTAAAACCTATTTTCAAATCTTCACCTTCTTTTTCAATAGAAATATTCTCTTCAACATTTCCATGTTCAGAGGCGGAATTTATTTGTATATTTGTATCTTTTATATCTAAAATAATTAAATTATTTTTATCATCTCTTGCTAAAAGAGATGCTCTTTCTATACTTTCTTTTATATCTTCAGTACTAACTTTAACTACAGATAGGTAGTTGTCTTTTATAATACTTTCATAGTCTATAAATTTTCCTTCAAGTAAATTTGACATAACAACTATATTTTCTAATTTAAAGGAAATATGACTTTTAGATATAGTTATTTCTGTTTCTCCCTTATTTTCTTCAATTATTCTAAGTATTTCAAACATTGTCTTTGAAGGAACTACTACAGAAATTTCACCTTCATAATCTATAGATTCTTTTTTAACTGCCATTCGATATCCATCAAGTGCTACTAGCCTACATATATTATCTTTAATTTCAATAAGACAACCAGTGAAAATCGGCTTATAGTTGTCTTGTGCTGCAGCAAAATATGTGTACCTAATTAATTCTCTAAGGGTTTCTGTTTTAATTTTGAAAGTTTCTCCTTCATTATCAAAGGAGTTACTAGGAAATTCAGAAGCTGAATTTCCTAGTATGTTAATTTCAGAATTTAAGCAATTTATTTCCATACTATTATTTTCCATAGTTTCTAAATATACATATGAATTAGAAGGAAGTTTTCTTACAAAATCTCCTATTAACCTAGATTGTACTACTATGGAACCTTCTTCTTCTACTTCGCATGGAATATGTGTTTTAATTCCTAAATTCAAATCGGTTGCCGTTAAGGTTAAAGTGTTATCTTTAGCTTCCATTAGTATTCCTGATAATATAGGAAGAGGTGATTTTGCAGATACGGCTTTTTGTACTATATTAATGGATTTATTAAGTTCATTTTGATTTATCTTTATTTTCATAGTAAACTCCTTCAATAATTGTAGTATATAATTTTCAAATGTGGATAGATTTTTACGATATTATTAATAGAAATATATAAAATAATTATTAGTAATATTAGTAGGTGCTGTTAATTTGTTGAAAAGCCCTTAAAACATGTATTTCTTAATGCTTTGTAAAAAATAAGCTGTGGATTGTTTTTGATTTAATCCATAACTACTTTAAAGACTAATATTTTTGTAAACAATTTTTCACAGCTTGTCAACAGCTAGCTTTTAATTATTAAGCATGGAAATTAAATCATCAATATTTTTCTTTAATTCTTGACTGTTTTCCATGTCATTTTCAATTTTGTTGTAAGCATGAAGTACAGTGGAATGATCCCTACCCCCAAATTCATCTCCTATTTTAGGAAGGGATAAGTCCGTTAGTTTTCTTGCTATATACATGGCTATTTGCCTTGGATGTGCAATATTTTTAGTTTTCTTTTTTGAAACTAATTCGTCGATTGAAAGGTTGTAGTAATTGGCAACTACTTCTTTAATATCTGTAATAGATGCCTTTTTATTTTTAGAAATTAAATGCTTTAATGCTTCTTGTGCTAATTCAAGGGTTACTTCTTTTTTGTTGGTCAATGAAGCATAAGCATAAATACGAATTAGAGCACCTTCAAGTTTTCTTATATTTGATTGTATATTTTGAGCTATGTATGCAATTACATCATCAGGTATATTGTAATTTTCAGCTTCTGCCTTTTTTCTTAATATTGCTGTCCTGGTTTCATAGTCGGGTGGCTGTATATCTGCTATTAAGCCCCATTCGAAACGAGACTTTAATCTATCTTCTAATGTTGGAATTTCAGATGGAGGATTATCGCTTGATACGATAATTTGTTTATTTGCTCCATGTAGTGCATTAAAAGTATGGAAGAATTCTTCCTGAGTACTTTCTTTTCCTGCAATAAATTGAATATCGTCTACTAAAAGAACATCAGCTTTTCTGTATGTATTACGAAACTCTTCATTAGTCCCATCTTTAATAGAGTTTATCAGATCATTAGTAAATTTTTCAGAAGTTACATATAATACATAGGAATCAGGATTATTATCTAAAATATAATGACCGATAGCATGCATAAGGTGAGTTTTACCTAAACCAACTCCTCCATATATAAATAATGGATTGTAGGCAGTTGAAGGTGTTTCGGCAACGGCTAATGATGCAGCATGGGCAAATCTATTACTGTTTCCTATTATAAAGTTGTCAAATTTATATTTTGGGTTTAATTTTCTATTGTTGTCTAAGGAATCTGTTTCATCAATGCTTGTATCTTTTCTCCCATCTTTATCTATGTTTTCTCCAGGTATAGTAAATATTAGTTCGGTTTCTTTATCTAAAACATAGTTAAAAGAATTTTTTAGAAAATTATAATGTCTTTTTCTTATTGTGTTCCTTAGAAAATCATCTGCAGTTTCTAAATAAATGGTGTTATTTTTATAGGCTACTATTTTAAGGGGTTTAAACCAGGTATTAAAACTCACTTGGTTAGTTTCTTCTTTTACGATTTCAAGTACTTTATTCCATAATTCTTCAAAATTCATATTTTCCTCCGGCGTTGATAAAAAAATTAACAATATGTTGATAAGTATCAGTAAATATATATACTATAAACAGTTGTTTATAAAAAAGTTAACAAGTAATTTATTTAAATAACAATAAAGTTAAAATTTTAATAACAAGTTGTCCATAACAAAAATAATATAAAAGTTATCCACAAACACCTACCATAGTATCATTTTTTATCCACAATTTCAATTTAAATTTAAATTTTTGAAAAAATAATTGCAATATACTTAAAAATGTAGTATATTACAGTAGTTAAAGTCAAAAGGAATGTCTTCGGACTACAATTGGATTTTAACTGTTGACATAAATATTTAATAATATTATAATTGAAAAATATGAGAATTTAAATATTTATATAGATGTCTGTAAACAAGGAGGTGTTTTTCAATGAAAAGAACTTATCAACCGAAAAGAAAACAAAGAAGTAGAGAACATGGATTTTTAAAGAGAATGAGAACTAAGTCTGGAAGAAATGTTTTAAAAAGAAGAAGGGCAAAGGGTAGAAAAAGATTGTCAGCATAAGGCCGCATAAGTGGCCTTTTATTCCATGTAAGCAATAAAAGGAAATAAAATGATAATAATAAAAAAAAATAGTGATTACAAGTCTGTATATAATTGCAATAATTCAACTTCAGATTTTAATTTAGTTTTATTTATTAAAAAAAACAATTTAAATTATAACAGGTTTGGTTTTACTGCAGCAAAGAAAATTAAGAAGGCTGTTTCAAGAAATATTATTAGAAGAAGACTGAAGGAAATAGTTAGGAAAAATGAGTATAATTTAAAAGTTGGTTACGATATTGTACTTATGGCTAGAGTAAATGCTGTTGAATCTGATTACAAAGGTCTGGAAAAATCTTTCAATAAACTGATGAAAAGAAAAATGTTGTTAAAAGGTACAGAATGAGTAAAGTATTAATTTTTATTATACGGATATATCAAAAGTTTTCTTCGAAATCCGGCGTGAGACATTGTAGGTTTTATCCTACATGTTCACAATATTTTGTTGAAGCTTTACAAAAATACGGTTTTTTTAAAGGTTCATATTTGGGTATAGGTAGAATACTGAGATGCCATCCTTTTAATCCGGGTGGATATGATCCTTTAAAATAGGAGGATAAAATGAATTTAGATTTTTTAGCAATACCTATGGGTATGCTTGTAAGATTTATATTTAACATGGTGTCAGTGTTAGATAGTAAGTATCTTTCAGCTTATGCCATAGCGATTATAATTTCTACTATATTATTTAAGCTATTAGTACTACCCTTAACATTGAAGCAAACAAAATCAATGAAGAAAATGCAGGAATTAAACCCAAAAATTCAGGAATTACAAGAAAAATACGGCAAAGATCCTCAAACTTTACAAAGAAAGCAGTTGGAATTATATAAAGAAGCTAATTATAGTCCATTTTCAGGTTGTTTACCTTTATTGATACAGTTTCCCATACTAATATCTTTTTTCTATGTTATTAGGACACCGGAAATATATGTTTTTAAGGATCAAGCCTTTTTTGATACAATAAATAGAACTTTCCTATGGATAAAAGATTTAGGATATCCTGAAAATTTTATATTTGAAAACGGTATTGTTAATGGAATATCTATTGGTAGCGTTCCAGTTCCTTTTATAGGGACAGCATTGCCAGTTTTGGCAGCTATTTCAGGGTTGACAACTTATTTAACCACCAAGATGACAGCTCAGCCTTCATTAAATGAACAACAAGAATCAACTCAAAGAACGATGAGTATGATGATGCCTATAATGATATTTATATTTTCAATGCAATTTCCAGCTGGTTTAGCCTTATACTGGGTTGTATCAAATCTTTTCCAGTTTATACAACAATTTATTGTTTTAAATTCGTCCAAAAACTCTAAGGAGGAATTAAAATAGATGAAAAACGTAACAATTGAAAGACCTACCGTTGAAGAAGCAATAGCAGCAGCTCTAAAAGAATTAGATGCCGAAAAAGATGATGTTGAAATTCAAGTAGTAACGGAACCTTCTAAAGGTTTTTTCGGTTTAGGCAGCAAGGATGCAAAGGTGAAGGTTACGGTTACCAATGGTCCGGAAGAAAGAACTAAAAATTTCTTAGACATTTTGCTTAAAAAAATGGATATAGAAGCAGTTTACGAAGTTAATTATTCCGATAATGTTTTGAAAGCAGATATAGTAAAAGTCGGAGAAAATGATAAGGGAATAATTATCGGCAAAAGAGGAAGAAATTTAGACGAAATACAGTTTCTTTTAAATTTAATGGTAAATAAAGGTCGAGAGAATTATGTTCGAGTAATTTTTAATGTTGAAGATTACAGAGCCAAGAGGGAAGATACTTTAAAGAGATTAGCCCTAAAGATGGCAGACAAGTGTAGGTATTATAAGAATAAAGTAAGACTTGAGCCTATGAATCCTTACGAAAGAAGAATAATTCATTCTACTTTACAGAATGAAAAGGATATAATAACTTATTCCGAAGGTAATGAACCATACAGAAAAGTTGTTATAGATTTAAAATAACAAAAGGGGAATATTCCTAGTAAAGGAACATTCTTCTTCACCTTAAATAACCCGACAGGGTTATTTTTTATTAAAAGCTCTTAATTCTATGTACATTTTTATAAAATTAAGGTAGAATAAGTTAAAGGTGTGAATACACCTTAATAAAGAGATAGTCTTTGGGGATATTAAAGAATATTCCTAAATATTTAAAGAAACGGTGATAGAATGTTTGACGATACTATAGCTGCAGTTGCCACTTTTCCCGGTAATGCAGGCATTAATATTATAAGGATAAGCGGAAATAATGCACTAAAAATTGCACATGAAGTTTTTTTAGATAAAAACAAGCAGAAAAAGAAAACTTTTAAAAATAGATACCTACATTATGGATATATTGTGGATAAGGATAAGAAAATAATAGATGAAGTGTTAATATCTTATATGAAAGCACCTAATACTTATACTAAGGAAGATGTTGTTGAAATAAACTGCCACGGTGGAATAATATCTTCAAAAAAGATATTGGAAACAGTATTGTACCATGGTTGTAGACCGGCAGAAAGAGGAGAATTTACTAAGAGAGCTTTCCTTAACGGAAGAATTGATTTAGCTCAAGCGGAAGCTGTTATCGATATAATTAATTCAAAGACTGATTATAGCCATGAAATTTCCCTTAACCATTTAGAAGGTAGACTTTCTAAACAAATAAATTCAGTAATTGATGAAATAATGGACTTATTAGCTAATATAGAAGTTAATATTGATTTCCCAGAATATGATGAAGATGAAATAACTATCGAAAAAGTTCAGGAATTATGTAATAAACTATTACCGGAACTGAACAAACTTATAAAAACTGCAGATACTGGCAAAATACTTAAAGAAGGAATAAAGACTGTAATTTTAGGGAAACCAAATGTAGGTAAGTCATCTTTAATGAACTTTCTTTTAAATGAAAACCGTGCAATAGTAACTGAAATTCCCGGAACCACCAGAGATACTATAGAGGAATTTGTTAATATAAAGGGAGTTCCTTTAAGAATAATAGATACTGCTGGTATAAGAGAAACTGATGATAAAGTAGAAAAAATAGGTGTAGAAAAAGCTTTAGAAAAAGTAAAGGAAGCAGATTTAGTTATAATGGTATTTGATTCTTCAAAGGAACTTGAAAAAGAAGATGAACAAATCTTAGATTATATAAAGAATAAAAAAGTTATTTATATAAGAAATAAAACTGACTTAGAAAATAAATTGGATTTATCCTCCTATAAAAAAATAGAAAAGCAAGTAATTAATGTATCAATTTTGCAAAATTTAGGTTTAGAAAGAATTATAGAGAAAATAGAAGAATTATTTTTCCAAGGTCATTTGAATGTAGGAGATGAACCTATTATCAATAATGTTAGACATAAAAACTTGTTGATCAATGCTAAAAATAGTTTGGAAGAAGTTTTGAAATCAATAGATAATAATATGACTATAGATTTTCTTGAAATTGATTTAAAAGATACAGTAGAACAATTAGGACTTATTATAGGAAGATCTATCAGTGATGATTTAATAGATAAAATATTTGATGAGTTTTGTATAGGGAAATAGAAAGGAACAAGGATGGAAGATAAAGTAAAAGAATTTTTAGACGAAAGTGTCGATGTTTTAATTATAGGTGCTGGACATGCAGGTTGTGAAGCAGCTTTAGCTACTGCAAGGCTTGGACTGAAAACAATAATGTTGACTTTAAGTCTTGATGCTATAGCCATGATGCCTTGTAATCCTAATATAGGTGGTACGGCAAAGGGTCATTTAGTTAGGGAAATAGATGCCTTAGGTGGAGAAATGGGTTTAAATATTGACAAAACTATGATACAATGTAAGATGTTAAACCGATCTAAGGGTCCTGCAGTACATTCATTAAGGGCTCAGGCTGATAAAAAAGCTTATCATGCGGAAATGAAAAAAGTAGTTGAAAATCAAAAGAATCTAAGATTAATTCAAGCAGAGGCAACAAAGATAGAATTAAAAGATGATGGAAGTTTTAAGGTTTATACAAAGTTAGGATCATATTATAGAGCCAAAGTAGTTATAGTTACTACAGGAACATATCTAAAGGGAAGAATTTACATGGGTGAATTAAATTATTCATCAGGTCCTGATGGTTTGGCTCCTGCTAATGAATTATCAGACTCTCTTATGGATTTAGGAATTGAATTAAGAAAATTTAAAACTGGATCTCCTGCAAGAATTCATTCTGATTCTCTAAATTATGAAAAAATGGCTATACAGCATGGGGATGATGAAATAATTCCATTTTCTTTTATGAATGATGAAATTAATATAGAGCAAGTACCTTGCTATATTACTTATACGACAAATGAAACCCATGAAATAATAAGAGAAAATTTAGACAGATCGCCTATGTACAGCGGTGTAATTAAAAGTATAGGACCCAGGTATTGTCCATCTTTAGAGGATAAAGTGGTTAAATTTGCAGATAAGGATAGACACCAGCTTTTTGTGGAACCGGAAGGTCGATATACTAAGGAAATGTATATACAAGGGATGTCAACGTCACTACCCTATGAAGTACAGATAAAAATGTATAGATCTATGATAGGTTTTGAAAATGCAGAAATCATGAGACCTGCCTATGCTATAGAATATGATTGTATAGATCCTACTCAATTAAAGAGAAGTTTAGAATTAATATCTATTAAAAATTTATTTTTTGCAGGTCAAATCAATGGTAGTTCCGGTTATGAAGAAGCTGCTGCACAGGGTTTAATTGCAGGAATAAATGCATATTTGAGTTTAAACAATAAGGAAGCTTTTGTTTTAGATCGTTCAGAAGCTTATATTGGTGTATTAATAGATGATTTGGTAACTAAGGGTACAGATGAACCTTATAGAATGATGACATCAAGAGCAGAATATAGGCTTATTTTAAGACAAGATAATGCAGATGAAAGACTGACTGAAAAAGGATACCAAATAGGTCTTGTAACGGAAGAAAGATATAAAAGATTTAAAGATAAGAAGTCAAGAATAGATAATGAAATAGATAGATTGAAAAATATTTCCATAACTCCAAAAGAAGAAACGAATAATATTTTAGATGAATTGGGAAGTGCTCCATTAAAGTTTCCTACTAATCTTTATGATTTACTGAAAAGACCGGAATTAAACTATGAAAACACAGTTGCTTTAGACCAGGATAGACCTGTCCTGAGAAAAGAAACAAAGGATTATGTAGAAACGGTTATTAAGTACGAAGGTTATATAAATAAACAATTTAAACAGGTAGAACAGTTTAAAAAATTAGAAAATAAAAAAATACCAAGCCATATCAATTATGATGAGGTAGGAAGTCTTAGAATAGAAGCAAGGCAAGCATTAAATAGAATAAGACCGGATTCAATAGGTCAGGCTTCGAGGATTGCAGGAGTCTCCCCTGCAGATATAAATGTATTGTTAATATACTTAATGACTAATAAAAAATAAAGGAGTATAGCTTGATAAAAACGATGGAAGAGGGTTTTAAACAATTAAATATACCCTACGATAAAGAAATAGAAAATCAATTTATAATATATAGAGATATATTAAAAGAGTGGAACAAAAAAATCAATATAACATCTATAGAAGATAATGAAGAAATATATACAAAGCATTTTATTGATAGTGTTCTTTTACTTAAAGGTTTAAATTTAAGTGAAAATAAAAAAGTAATTGATGTAGGTACTGGTGGAGGATTTCCGGGAATACCGCTTAAAATAGTAAATAACAATTACCATCTTACCCTGTTAGATAGTTTAAGAAAAAGAATTGACTTTTTGTCGGAAGTTGTTGAAATCTTGAAGTTAAATGGAGTAGAACTTATCCATGGCAGGGCGGAAGATTTCGGCAAGGACAAAAATTATAGAGAAAAATATGATATTTGTGTTTCCAGAGCAGTGGCACCTCTTAACGTTTTAAGTGAGTATTGTATACCTTTTGTTAAGGTAGGAGGATACTTTGCTGCTTATAAAAGCACTAATATTTCCCGGGAAATAGCAGAATCTGACAATGCAATAGAAAAGTTAGGAGGAAAAATTAAAGAAATAAAGGAAATTCAACTACCGGGTACGGACATTTTGAGAAAAATTGTAATAGTAGAAAAGCTAGAATCTACTAACAAAAAATATCCGAGAAAAGCTGGAAAACCAAGTAAAGAACCGTTGGTATAGGGGGGAGAATTTTGATAAGTAATATTGTCCATATAGACCTAAACAAAATAATTCCAAATAAGAATCAACCGAGAAAAATTTTTGATGAAAAGGCTTTAAAGGAATTAAGTGAGTCTATAAAAAATTATGGCATTATACAGCCTATTACAGTTCGTAAAATATACGATGATATTTATGAAATTGTAGCAGGAGAAAGACGGTATAAGGCTGTAAAGCTATTGAAGATGGATACAATTCCTGCTGTAATAATTGATGCAAAAGAAGAAGATTCTGCTGCAATGTCATTGATCGAAAATTTACAGCGTGAAGATTTAGATTTTATTGAAGAAGCAATGGCATTTGAAAGGCTCATTGAAGATTTTGGCTTAAATCAGACCCAGTTAGCCCAAAAATTAGGTAAATCTCAGTCTACTATAGCAAATAAGATGCGAATATTAAAACTTCCTAATTCAGTTAAAGAAAAATTAAGAGAAGGAAATTTAACTGAACGTCATGGACGAGCATTGTTGAAAATAGAAGATGAAGAAATTTTACTAGATATTGTAGATAGAATAATAAAAAGGGATTTAAATGTTAGTGCAACGGAAAAGTTAGTAAATTCAATTGCAGAAGATATTAATTTAAAGAAAAAAAGGGACAAGCGCTACGTTAGAAATTTCATTAATTACAAAATATATATTAATACAATTAAAAATGCTTACAATGAAATAGTTAAAACTGGTGTTGAAGCTAAGTTTGAACAGGAAGAATCCGATGATTATATTGAAATAAAGGTTAAAATTCCGAAAAAAGGTATGTAGAGGTATAGGGATGGCTAAGATTATATGTATTTTCAATCAAAAAGGCGGAGTAGGTAAAACTACTACTAATGTAAATTTGTGTGCTGCATTAGCTTTGAAAGGTAAAAAAGTATTAAGTTTTGATTTAGATCCTCAAGGTAATTCCACCAGTGGATTTGGTATTGATAAAAATGCCTTGGAGTACACAATTTATAATGTTTTGATTGAAGATTATGATATTAATAAAACCATCTTCAGAACTGAAATAGAAAACTTGGAATTAATACCTGCAAATATTCAGCTTGCAGGAGCTGAAATTGAATTGACAAATACTATCTACCGTGAAAGAACTTTAAGAGAGAAAATTAGATTAATAGAGAAAAAGTATGATTTTATTATTATTGATTGTCCCCCTTCCCTAGGTCTTTTGTCTTTAAATGCTCTTACTGCATCCAATACGGTGTTGATTCCCATACAATGCGAATATTATTCCTTAGAAGGGGTAGGACAGCTCATCGATACAGTTAAATTAGTTAAGCAAAATTTAAATTCCAATTTGGAAATTGAAGGTGTTTTATTAAATATGTTTGATGGAAGAACTAATCTTTCTATACAAGTAGTAGAAGAAGTAAAGAAATATTTTAAAGATAAGGTTTATAGGACCGTAATCCCCAGAAGTGTAAGGCTTGCAGAAGCACCCAGCTTTGGTCAGCCTATAATGCTGTACGATGATAAATCTAAAGGAAGTATTGCATATAGGAAATTGTCTGAAGAAATTATTAAGAATAATTAAGGAGGGGAATATGGCTACTAAAAGAAGGGCTTTAGGTAAGGGCTTATCTGCTTTAATACCTGAAAGTTTGGAAAAGGAAGATTTCGAAAAAATTCAAGAAATAGATATAGATTTAATTTGTCCAAATCCTAATCAGCCACGTAAAATTTTTGAAGAGGATAAGTTAGAGGAGCTTACAGCCTCTATAAAGAAATATGGAGTTATTCAGCCTATAATTGTTAAAAAAGACGGTAGTGTTTATACTATTATTGCCGGGGAAAGAAGATGGCGAGCATGTAAAAATGCTAATCTAAAAACTATTCCATCTATAGTAAGGGATATAGAAAATAGAAATGCTTCTGAAATTGCTTTAATTGAAAATATTCAAAGGGAAGATTTAAATCCTATAGATGAAGCTAATGCTTATGAATTTATAATGGAAAGATACGGTATAACTCAGGAACAAGTAGCAACAATTGTTGGTAAATCACGGGTTTACGTAACGAATATTATGAGATTAAACAATTTGGATACATATGTTAAGGATAAAATTATAAATAATTTAATAACTGCCGGTCATGGCAGGGCTTTGTTAAGCTTAGATAAAGATAAACAAAGGTCAATGACAGATATTATAATAAGGGATAATTTAAGTGTAAGAGATGTGGAAAAGCTTGTCCGCTCTACTAAAAAGCCTGGCCGAAAAGCAAAAGCTAAAAAAGATAAGTATATTCTACATTTGGAAGAGCTTCTTACAGATAGGTTTTCTTCTAAAGTAAGTATTAAATCTAATAAAAACAAAGGTAAAATTGAGATAGAATATCATAGCAACGAAGATTTAAATAGAATATTAGACCTATTAAAGGTAGAAGACTAATCATTGTTAACGCAATGATTTTTTGTTCTATAAACTTCTAGTTTGAATAGGCTTGTATAGAGGATTTTATTGACAAATAAAGGGTGTAACTATATAATAAAATAAAATATAAGTAAGGAGGTAATTACTTTGTCGAGGGGATTAGATGTAAGAGCGAACGAAAGGCATTTTGTTGAACTTAAAGACTATATTGAATCAATAAGAGATTCCCAAGGTTTATTAATGCAAACGTTGCACAAGGCCCAGGAAATTTTCGGATATCTTCCTATTGAAGTTCAAAAGTTTATCTCATCAGAATTAGACATATCTTTGGCTGAAGTTTATGGAGTAACTACTTTTTATACTCAATTTAATATTGAGCCTAAAGGAAAACATAAAATTGGTGTTTGCCTTGGAACAGCATGTTACGTTAAAGGTGCTCGTTCAATTTTAGACCAATTAGCAAAAGAATTAGACATTGAGGTAGGTCAGACTACTGCTGATAATTTATTTACTTTAGAAGCAACCAGGTGTTTAGGTTGTTGTGGATTAGCTCCTGTAATTATGATAGATCAGGATGTTTACGGAAAATTAGAGGCTAATAACATACCTGAAATATTAGCTAAATATAGGGATTAGGGGGACCTTATGAAATCTTTGGAAGAATTGAAAAAGTTAAGAGAAGAAGCTTTAAGAAATGTTCAATTAAGGGATACAGACAAAGATATAAGAGTAGTAGTTGGTATGGCAACTTGTGGAATTTCCGCTGGTGCAAGATCTGTTTTATCTACTTTTGTTGATGAAGTAGCAAAACGAAATATGAAAAACGTTTCCGTAGTTCAAACTGGATGTATTGGAATGTGTACTTTAGAACCTATAGTTGAAGTTTATGCTCCTGATAAAGAAAAAGTAACCTATGTACATATTGATTCGGAAAAAGTAAAAAAAATCGTAGCAGAGCATTTAGTAAACGATAGAATCGTAACGGAATATACAGTAGGTTCCGGTGAATAATACAGGAAAGTGAGGTAGGTTATGAATATTTACAGATCCCATGTGCTGGTATGTGGTGGAACTGGATGTAGCTCATCTAAGTCTGCCGAAATTATGGAAAAATTTCAAGAAAAAATAGAAGAAGTAAAGTTAGACAAAGAAGTTCAGGTTTTAGCAACAGGTTGTTTCGGTTTATGTGAAGAAGGTCCTGTTGTTATTATATATCCTGAAGGTTCTTTCTATGCCAGAATGACTGTTGATAGAGTGGATGAAATAGTAGAGGAGCATCTGTTAAAGGGAAGAGTCGTAAGAAAGTACCTCTATAGGGAAAGTGCTAAAGAAGAAAAACTTAAAGCTTTAAATGAAGTAGATTTTTATAAAAAACAAGAGAGGGTTGCTCTTAGAAATTGCGGTTTGATAAATCCGGAAGATATAAATGAATATATAGCAAGAGATGGTTATTTTGCATTAGGAAAAGTTCTTACTGAAATGACACCAGAGGAAGTTATAAATTTAATTAAAGATTCAGGTTTAAAAGGAAGAGGTGGAGCAGGGTTTTCTACAGGAATGAAGTGGAGTTTTGCAGCAGCTAGTAAATCAGATCAAAAATATATTATATGTAATGCCGATGAGGGAGATCCTGGTGCATTTATGGATAGAAGTGTACTTGAAGGAGATCCTCATTCAGTACTAGAGGCTATGGCTATAGCAGGTTATGCAGTAGGTGCAAGTAAAGGTTTCGTATATGTTAGAGCTGAATATCCTATTGCAGTTCATAGATTGGAAATCGCTATCAAGCAGGCCAAAGAACTAGGTCTTATAGGTAATAATTTATTTAATAGGGCTTTTGATTTTGATATAGAAATAAGATTAGGTGCAGGAGCTTTCGTTTGTGGTGAGGAAACAGCCTTGATGCAATCTATAGAAGGTAAGAGAGGAATGTCCAGAAATAAACCTCCTTTCCCAGCTAATAAAGGACTGTGGGGCAAGCCGACTATTATAAACAATGTTGAAACTTTGGCTAACATACCTCAAATAATATTAAATGGTCCTGAATGGTTTAAAAGTTTCGGTACGGAAAAATCCCCTGGAACAAAAGTCTTTGCTTTGGGAGGAAAAATCAATAATACAGGTCTTGTAGAAGTACCTATGGGTATAACTTTGAGGGAAGTTATTTACGATATAGGAGGAGGATGTCCTAACGGAAAGGAATTTAAAGCAGTGCAGACAGGAGGTCCTTCAGGAGGATGTCTAACTAATTTACATTTAGATACTCCTATTGATTATGAAAATCTTACTGCCGTTGGTTCTATGATGGGTTCCGGCGGTATGATAGTAATGGATGAAGATAATTGTATGGTTGATATTGCAAGGTTTTTCTTGGACTTTACCGTTGATGAATCTTGTGGAAAATGTACTCCTTGTAGAGAAGGAACTAAAAGGATGTTAGAAATTTTAGATAGAATCACTGAGGGTAAAGGCACTATCGAGGATTTAGACAGATTGGAAAGACTGGCTTTAAATATTAAGGAAACTTCCCTTTGTGGTTTAGGTCAGACTGCTCCAAACCCTGTACTATCTACTATTAGATATTTTAGGGATGAATATGAAGCTCACGTTAATGAAAAACGCTGTCCTTCAGGAGTTTGTCAGTCCTTGTTAAAATATATTATAACTATGGATTGCAAAGGATGTACTAAGTGTGCAAGAATATGTCCTACCGGTGCTATAGAAGGTAAAGTAAGGGAAATTCATATTATTGATCAAGAAAAGTGTATTAAATGCGGTGCTTGTGTGGAAACTTGTACTTTCCATGCCATCATTAAAAAGTAAGAAAGGCTGGTGCTTAATTTGGATAAAGTAAATTTAACTATTAACGGTATAAATGTAAATGTTCCTAAAGATTACACAGTTTTGATGGCAGCAAGGGAAGCAGGAATTGATATACCTACCTTATGTTTTTTGAAAGATATTAATGAAATCGCCGCCTGTAGAGTATGTGTAGCAGAGGTTGACATAAAAGGGCAAGCTATGAGAAACTTACCTGCTACTTGTGTACTTCAAGTTCAGGAAGGCATGAATGTAAGAACAAATACCAGGAAGGTAAGAAATGCAGTTAAAATGAATGTAGAACTTATTCTTGCCAACCACAACAGAGAATGTCTTACTTGTATGCGAAACGGAAGTTGTGAACTCCAAAAGCTTTGTGATGAGTTAAATATTAACCATATAGAATTTCAGGGAACTAAAAGAGAAACTAAAATAGATGAATTATCTCATTCTATAGTAAGGGATTCTAGCAAGTGTATTTTATGCGGTAGATGTGTAAGTACTTGCAGGGACCTACAGGAAATTGGAATTTTAGATTTTACTAATAGAGGCTTTAATACAGAAGTTGCTCCTGCATTTGATTATAGTATGAAGGATGTACCCTGCGTATATTGTGGCCAATGTATTCAAGCCTGTCCTGTTGCAGCATTGCGAGAAAAATCTCATATAGATGAGGTATGGGATGCTATAGACGATCCGGATAAATACGTAGTTGTACAGACGGCTCCAGGAGTTCGTGCATCTTTAGGGGAAGAATTTGGTCTTCCAGTAGGAACCGACGTTACGGGAAGAATGGTTGCAGCTTTGAAAAGACTAGGGTTTGATAAAGTTTTTGATACGAATTTTTCTGCAGATCTTACTATATTAGAAGAAGGAACTGAGTTATTAGCTAGAGTTAAAAATGGCGGGAAACTACCTATGATTACTTCCTGTTCACCAGGGTGGATTCGTTACTGTGAAATAAATTATCCTGAATTTTTAGAAAATTTATCTAGCTGTAAATCGCCTCAGCAAATGTTTGGGGCTATAGTAAAATCATACTATGCCGAAAAAGAAGGTATTGACCCTAAGAAAATATTCTGCGTATCAGTAATGCCATGTACTTCAAAGAAGACAGAAGCTAATAGACCTGAAATGGAAGTAGATGGATTAAGAGATGTAGATGTTTCCTTAACTACCAGAGAATTAGGGGATATGATCAAACAAGCAAGGATTAACTTTGTAAAATTACCTGATGAGAATCCAGACAGTATATTAGGACAATATACTGGTGCAGGAGCTATATTTGGAGCTACAGGCGGCGTTATGGAGGCAGCTCTCCGAACAGTTGCAGATATATTAACAGGTCAGGATTTAGAAGATATAGAATACGAAAGTGTACGAGGTATTGAAGGGGTTAAGGAGGCTTCTGTAACTCTTCCTATCGATGGAAATGATACTGAGGTAAAAATTGCCGTTGCTCATGGAACGGCCAATGCAGCTAAGGTTTTAGAAGCTGTGAAAAGCGGAGAGAAAGAATATCACTTCATTGAAGTTATGGCCTGTCCTGGTGGATGTGTTCACGGTGGGGGTCAATCTCACGTATCTGCAAAGGCAAGGTTAGAAGTTAATCCAAAAACTAAACGGGCGGATGCCTTATATGAGCTTGATAAATCATTAGCCCTTAGAAAATCTCATAAAAACCCTGAAGTTATAAAGTTGTATGAAGAATATTTAAAGGAACCTAATAGCCCTATTTCTCATAAGCTTCTACATACTCATTATTATGAACAAAAAGTTTATGAAGTTGAAAAGGAAAAAGAATACAAAGAATTAATGGCAAGAATAAAATAAATTTAAATAAAAGGATTCTTCGCAAAGACGAAGAATCTTTTTGGATTTATTTCCTTTAAATCTTTATTGTGTTATAATGAAAATAAAGAGCACAAGGAAGGAATATTATGATTATTAAAAATATTAGAATAATAGATCCTGTAACAAAGAAAGACCAAGTAGCGGATATTTTAATTAAGGATGGAGTTATAAGGGAAATTCAAAAAAATATAGTTAGGGATGAGGAAGTTATAATAGATGGAAGGGGTAAAATTGCTGCTCCAGGTTTAATAGATGTTCATGTTCATTTCAGGGAGCCGGGATTTACATATAAGGAAGACATATTAACTGGCTCTAAGGCAGCAGTTAAAGGAGGTTTTACTACAGTTGTATCTATGGCTAATACAAACCCTCCTATAGATAATATTGAAAGATTAAAATATATAAATCAATTAAATGCTAAATCTCCTATTAGAGTTCTTCAGACAGCGGCAGTTACCAAAGGTTTAAAGGGGAAAGAAATTGTAAACATGGAAGAATTATGTGAATGGGCAGTAGGTTTTACAGATGATGGCCGTGCTATAACTGATCCTGCTATAGTATTGAAAGCTATGGAAGAAGCAAAAAGACTAAATATGCCCCTTAGTTTACATGAGGAAGATCCTCAATTAATAGAAAATCCCGGTATAAACCAAGGTGCTATATCACAGAAACTTGGTATAAATGGGGCTTGTCACTTAGCTGAAGATGTAATGGTTGCAAGGGATTGTGTACTTGCTTTAAAAACAGGAGCTAGGGTAAATATACAGCACCTAAGTTCCGGCTTGTCTGTGGATATAATAAGATGGGCGAAATCCATGGGAGCCAATATTACTGCAGAAGTTACACCCCATCATTTTTCAATGACAGAAGATAGTGTTTTAAATTTTAATACTAATGCTAAGATGAATCCTCCATTAAGGAGGGAAGAAGATAGGATGAAGTTAATTGAAGGATTAAAAGATGGAACAATTGATATCATTGCCACTGACCATGCTCCTCATAGTATAGAAGAAAAGAATCAGGAAATTACAAGGGCAGCTAGTGGAATTATTGGTTTAGAAACGGCTTTATCTGTGGGTATAACTTATTTAGTAGCTAACAAACATTTAACTATTATGCAACTAATTGAAAAAATGACTTTAAACCCTGCTAAACTCTATAATTTATATACAGGAATTAAAGTTGGCTCCAAAGCTGATATTGTAATTTTCGATATGAATGAAAAGTGGACTGTAGATAAATTTGATTCTAAGTCGATTAATTCACCTTTTTTAGGAAAAGAGCTTCAAGGAAAAGTTAAATATACAATTTATAATGGTAGAATTGTATATAAAGATTAATCCAAGTAGGATAATCAACATATAATATACTGATAATAAAAATAGTAGGTGATAGAATGATTTATTTAGATAATGCAGCTACAAGTTTTCCGAAACCTAAATCAG
The DNA here is from genome assembly GCA_012518555.1 of Tissierellia bacterium. Classification (GTDB taxonomy): domain Bacteria; phylum Bacillota; class Clostridia; order Tissierellales; family Sedimentibacteraceae; genus Sedimentibacter. The sequence continues at coordinate 29,096 of JAAYRW010000061.1, read as the reverse complement.
TATATAAAAGTGTTATGGAGGCAATGACTAGGTATGGTGCAAATCCTGGAAGAGGTAGCCATGCAATGGCAATTGAAGGGGCGAGGGTTATTTATGAAACCAGGGAATTAATTGCAGAACTCTTTAATTTAGAAGATCCTATGAATGTAATCTTTACATTTAATGCCACTGATAGTTTGAACTTAGCTATAAAGGGTATTTTAAAAACCGGTGACCATGTAATTACAACTGAAATGGAACATAATTCTGTTTTAAGGCCTATTAAAGAGTTAGAAAAGTTCGGAGTAGAAAATACTATAGTTAAATGCATGAATGACGGTAGCGTAAATTTAACAGACTTAGAAGGGGCTATAAGGGATAATACGAAATTAATCGTAACTACCCACGCTTCGAATTTAACCGGTACTATCTTTCCTGCTGAAGAAATAGGAAAAATATGCAAAAAACATGGATTGCTATATTTGTTAGATGCATCTCAAAGTGCAGGCCTTTTAAAAATTGATTTTAAAAAATATAATATTGATTTTTTAGCTGCTCCGGGACATAAGGGATTATTAGGACCTCAAGGAACAGGAATACTAGTTATAAACTCTAGTGTAGAATTAAAACAATTAAAAGAAGGAGGAACCGGCAGCTTGTCAACTAGTTTAGAACATCCGGATTTCTATCCTGACAAGCTTGAAGCAGGTACTCATAATTTGCCTGGCATTGCCGGTTTAAATTCAGGGGTAAAGTATATTTTAGATAGGGGTCTAGAATCGATTTACAGCCACGAAAAAAAACTTCTAGATATATTCATCAAGGAAATAAAAAAGAACCCTAAAATCGAAATTTATGGTCCTGAATCCATAGACCATAGAATTGGGGTCCTTCCTATTAACGTAAAGGGTCTCGATTCCTCTGATGTTGCTTTTATTTTAGATACAGAATATAGTATAGCAGTTAGACCGGGACTTCACTGTGCCCCTTTGGCTCATAAAGCTATAGCTACAGATAAAATTGGAGCAGTACGTTTTGGCGTAGGACCATTTAATAAAAGGAAAGATATAATGACAGCAGTAGAAGCTTTAAACGAAATTTCAAATTTTAGATAATATTTCTGTAGTTAAAATGAGAAGCCCTAACCGGCTTTTCAATTTTAATATTATTCTAATGAAAATTCGTTAGAATCTGATATAATTTGTTAAAGGTAGAGCTATGAGAAAGCTATTAATTTTTATAACTTTTATTTTAATTGTAGTAGGTATACTGTTTTTTATAAATGGAAAAGATTTTTTGTTATTTTTAGATGAGAAAAAAGTTTATAAAATTGAAAATATAGAAAGATTAGAAATAGATTCTTTAGAAGAGGTGGAATTTTTTAATAAGGGAATAGTTACTTACAATAACCAAAACATTGTCCATATGGATTTAAATAATGAAATAATATGGAAAAGGGAAAGTAATGAATTTTCAAATGAGATCTTTGTAAGGGAAGACTATATTTATAAACAATCAAAGGGTATAGAAGTATTAGATAGAAATAATCAACAGTTTCTAATCCCTGATATTAAGGGTAATTTAATAAATGTTTCACGTGAAAATGGTAAAACAGCATTCTTAGTAGTTGAAAGTGGACAAACCCTCTTTATAACTGATGAAAATAATAATGTAGCTGTTAGTAAAGAATTTATTGATCCTATAACGGGAATTTCTTTTAGCGACAAATCTGAAGCTTATGCAGTAATGACTTTAAGGTTTGAAAATAACTCTCCTATTAATACATTGTACTTTAATCTTATTGATAATGTGGAATTGTGGAGTGGAGAAATAAAGAATGAAGTATTAATAAATGTACAAGTAGTAAATAATCAGGTTATAGCATTAGGGACGGAAAATATATATTTTTATAACAATAACGGTAAGTTAATGTGGAGAAATAGAATTTATAATAAAATTGTTGATTACTATATTTCAAGAGAAAATCAAAGAATTAATTTAATTTTTGATAAAGATAGTAATAAAGAATTGATTTCTTATAATTTTGAAGGAAAGATTATGGAAATCCAAAGTTTACCTACAGAAGTTCTAGGATTGAAAATTTATGATAGTAGAATCTATCTATATAGTAATAATTCCCTTTACCTAGTACATGGTGGCAAATTTGATAAAATATTTGACAGTGGGGAAAAAATTAACGACTTTATAGTTAAAGGAAATAATATATATATTTTGTTTAAAAATAAGTTAGTTAAGGGACAAATTAAATAAGTTCAAAAGGAGATAGTTATGGTTGATATCATTATCGCTGTATTTGTTGGTTTTCTATGTTTCCAAGGATATAGAAAAGGATTTGTAAGAACACTATTCGATACATTGGGGATTGTTGTATCATTTTTCATTAGTAAGGAAATATATTATATAGTTGAGGATTTTTTATTGAGCAATACTAAACTTTTTGTAAAAATCCATGATTTTTTTGAGTTAAGACTTTCTGAAAATATTGTGAGCAGTGTAAGTACCAATATACCCCTAGAGCTGCAAAACTTTGCTAGTAATATAATTGCAAATGAAACTCATACTTTTGCTGCATTTGTGGATAATTTAAGTTTATTAACTATTAGAACTATAAGTTATGCAATAACCTTTCTGGTTATTTATGCCCTTATATTGCTTTTATCATCGCTTATAGATATAATAATGAAACTACCCCTATTAAACTTAACTAATAGAGTATTAGGAGGATTAACGGGTATATTAAAAAGTGTGGCTATACTCTATTTAATTTTTGCTCTGATAACTCCAGTGCTTAGCTTTATGCAGGACAGTAGTTTGACGCGATCGATTCTAGACTCAGAGTCAAGTGCAATTTTCTATGAGAATAATATATTGTTGAATTACTTTTCTTATAAAGGGTTTTATAATAATTGATGTTTCATGTGAAACATTTTTGTTTCACCTTGAAATTTAGCTAAAAATTTAGGGTATAACAGACAATAGGGAGGATAATACTATGCCAATGAAGTTAAATGTAGGAGATATAGTAAAGTTAAAGAAAAAGCATCCTTGTGGAGGATATAATTGGGAGATACTGAGGGTAGGTGCAGATTTCAGAATCAAATGTACTACTTGCCAACGCCAGGTATGGCTTCCTCGTAGGGAAGTGGAAAGAAGAATTACACAGATTGTCCTTCAAGAAAATGATACAACTGAAACATAAAATAAATATTGACATGCTGTCGGAAATATAATAGTATAAGTTAAAGTTAACCTTTAATCTGGCACAGTGAGGCTGGGAAGGAAATCAAGAACTTAGAAGAGTCTTCCTTTTGCTGTGCAAGGAAGACTTTTTTGCACTTTAAAATAGTCCTGAGAGGCTAAAAAGGGAGGAATTATGTTAAAAGGTAAAAGTTTAATAGAACCAATGGATCTATCTTTAGAGGAATTGAATGAAATATTGTGTTTGGCAGATGAAATAATTGAAAATCCAACTGCCTATGCAGATGCTTGTAAAGGTAAAATACTTGCAACATTATTTTATGAACCCAGTACAAGAACAAGACTTAGCTTTGAGGCTGCTATGCTAAGGCTTGGAGGTAATGTAATGGGTTTTTCATCTGCAGATACAAGTTCTGCTACTAAGGGTGAAAGTGTTGCTGATACAATAAGGACAATTGCATGCTATGCAGATATAGTTGCAATGCGACATCCAAAGGAGGGGGCTCCCTTAGTAGCAGCAATGAAGTCCAATATACCAGTTATAAATGCAGGAGATGGAGGTCATCAACATCCTACACAAACATTGTCAGATTTACTTACTATTAAAACTTTAAAAGGTAAATTAAATGACTTTACAATTGGTATTTGCGGTGATTTAAAGTTCGGTAGGACTGTTCATTCACTAATAAAGGCTCTATCCAGGTATGAAAATATAAAGTTTATTCTAATATCTCCGGAAGAATTAAGAGTACCGGAATATATAAGGGAAGAAATATTAATTAAGAAAGCTATAGATTACCTAGAAGTTGAAAGGCTTGAAGATATTATTCAAGAATTAGACGTACTTTATATGACGAGAGTTCAGAAGGAAAGATTCTTCAACGAAGCTGATTATATAAGGTTGAAGGATAGCTATATATTAGATAGTAGTAAGTTGGAAAAAGCAAAGGAAGATATGATCATAATGCATCCTCTTCCGAGGGTTAATGAAATATCTGTAGAAGTAGATAATGATCCCAGAGCAGCTTATTTTAGACAAACAAAATGTGGAATGTATGTTAGGATGGCTTTAATAATGAAGTTACTGGGGGTGGAGTAATGCTTAATATAGATAGCGTAGAAAAAGGTTTAGTAATTGATCATATACAAGCAGGAAAAGCAATGGAAATATATCAGTACTTAAATTTAGATAAAATGGATTGTAGTGTTGCAATAATTAAGAATGCGAAAAGTAAGAAGTATGGAAAAAAGGATATAATAAAAATAGAAAATAATATCCATATGGATCTAGAAGTACTAGGCTTTATAGATCCAAACATAACTATTAATGTAATAGATAATAGTGAAATAATAAGGAAGATAAACTTAGAACTTCCTTCAGAAATAGAAAACATTGCAAAATGTAAAAACCCCAGGTGTATTACTTCCATAGAACAGGAAATAGTTCATAAATTTAGACTTACGGATATAAATAATAAAGTATACAGATGTGTATATTGTGACATGGCTTATGAAGAAAATTAAAATAAGGATTTTAAGGAGGTACTATGAAGGTTTTAAAAAGTACCGTAATTGAAAACAAATTAGTTTCAAATAGGGTATATAAATTGTCAGTTAATTTTGAATCCGCTATAAAACCGGGACAATTTTTTATGCTTAAAACATTGGATAATTCTTTCTTGCTACCTAGACCTATAAGTGTAAATGACGTAAATGGAAGTATAGTTTCATTCTTATATCGGATAGAAGGAATGGGGACTAAGAAAATAAGTAGCCTTAGAGTTAAAGATGAATTACAGCTTTTTGGCCCTTTAGGTAATGGCTTTGATATGAATAAACTGAAGGGAAAAGTTGCTATAATAGGAGGAGGCATAGGTGTTGCACCCTTGCAATATCTATTAAAAGTATTAGAAAAAAAGGCCGACTTATATTTAGGCTATAGGGATTCAGAGAATATGTATAATTACAGTGAGCTTAAACTATATGCAAATAAAACTGTTACAGTAACAGAAGATGGAAGTTTTGGCCAAAAGGGTTTTGTAACAGACTATGTGCCTTACGATCTATATGAAGTAGTTGTTGCTTGTGGGCCTGAAATAATGATGAAGAAAGTTATAGAGCATTGTAAGAAAAATAAGGTAAAATGCTATATATCATTGGAAAGACGAATGGCTTGCGGTATGGGAGTATGTTTGGGATGTAGCGTAGAAACTAAAAGTGGAAACAAAAGAGCCTGTAAGGAGGGCCCCGTATTTTGCGGCGAAGAATTAATATAGAGGAGTTAATATGGCAAATTTAAAAGTAAAAGCAATGGGACAAATGTTTAAAAACCCTATATTGACCGCTTCCGGAACATTTGGTTTTGGTGAAGAATTTTCAGAAATTTACGATTTATCAATTTTGGGGGGAATATGTAGCAAAGGTCTTACTCTTTTACCTCGCAGTGGAAATAACGGAAGTAGACTTTGGGAAACGCCTATGGGTTTGATGAATAGTATAGGTTTGGAAAATCCAGGTGTAGATAAGTTTATTGAAGAAGAGTTACCTAAAATGAAAACTTATGGTACAGTTGTAATTGCAAACCTTGGAGGACATTGTGAGGAAGATTACTTTCAAGGAATATATAAACTAAATGAATCAAGTGTAGATATAATTGAACTTAACATTTCTTGTCCCAATGTTAAAAGTGGAGGTATGGGCTTTGGAATAAAATCTTCAGTAGCTTATACAATAGTATCAAAAGTACGAAAAATATGTAAAAAGCCTCTAATGGTAAAATTATCTCCCAATGCCGAAAATATACCGGATATGGCTATAGCTTGTGAAGCAGCCGGTGCAGATGGCATTTCATTGATTAATACTATACAGGCAATGGCAATTGACGTAAAAAATAGAAAGGCTGTTTTTGACAATATTTATGCAGGACTTTCGGGACCTTGTATTAAGCCTGTAGCTCTTAGAATGGTACATGAAGCTTCAAAGGCAGTTAAAATTCCGGTTTGTGGATTAGGTGGTATAAAGAATGCCATAGATGTAATTGAATTTATTATGGCAGGTGCATCGCTAGTTCAAATCGGTACAGCAAATTTTATAAAACCAACAATTGCTAGGGAGATAATTAAAGACTTATCTGACTTTCTTGATGAAGAAGGAATTAAATCCTTGGATGAAATAAAAGGAATAATATAGACGGTTCTTGCCGGTTACCTTGTCAGTAAAAGTAACAAATAAATAAAATATGGAGAAATAATATGGATGTAGTTAAAATATTAAAGGAATGCGGTGCATTACTTGAAGGACACTTTCTGCTTTCATCAGGAAAGCATAGCGACAAATACTGCCAATGTGCAAAACTCTTACAATATCCAGTTAAAGCAGAAGAGGTTATATCAATTGTAAAGGATAAAGTTAAAGATTTAAAAATAGATGTAGTTGTAGGACCAGCTATGGGCGGCATTACGGCAGCTTATGAATTAGGAAGACAATTAGGCCTAAGAGCAATATTTACTGAAAGAGAAAATAATGAAATGACATTGAGGCGAGGTTTTGAAATAAAAGCTGGTGAAAGAATATTGATTATGGAAGACGTTGTAACCACAGGGAAATCTTCTATGGAAACAGCAAAAGTTTTAGAAAATTTAGGTGGGGAAGTAGTTGGTATTGGGTGTATAGTAGATAGAAAGGTAAGTAATGTACAACTACCCTTATATAGTGCCGTTGAGCTTTTTTTCGAATCTTATGATCCTGAAGATTGTCCACTATGTAATGAAGGTAGTAGTGTCATTAAACCTGGTAGCAGGAAGTTTTAAAAGATTAGAAAAGATTAGGGACGCATAGCGTCCCATTCTTACATAAAAAATAAGGGCCAAAACATCCACCAAATAGGATTTTCACATCTTCCGTATCTATCACAGAATGGATAACGGTAATATCTTGAGGGATAATAACCTCTGTTATACCTCCTATTAAAGGGTCTATTATACCTATCGTACATTCTATCATCATAGAAATATCTGTTTCCATAAACTTCATTATCCATAGCGTCATCATAGATGTTATATTCATCCATGTAGTTATAATCTTGGGTATTATTATTATTATCCATATATACTCTCCTTTTTATTAATTAAGGAACATTTCTTTCATGCCTTGCCTAAAAAGCTAGTTTCCTTTCATCTATAATAATATATGTTGGAAATAAGACAATGTTACGCAATCATTTCCTTGGAAATGATGTTTTTATAAATTTACCCTTTACAAATCTTCAAAAATGTATTAAATTATATATGTATCATTTATTAAAGAATAAATTTATGGGGGTATAGCTCAGTTGGGAGAGCGCTACACTGGCAGTGTAGAGGCCAGCGGTTCGAGCCCGCTTATCTCCACCATATAAAACCACAATAATAGCTTGTGGTTTTTATTTTTAGGTATAGCTGTATTATAAGAACTATATCTTTCAACTAAGGAGAAGTATGATAAGGCTAATAAACAAATCAATTATTGTATTGCTAATAATGGTTACATTGTTAGTCTATTTACCTAAAGAAACGGAGGCTGCAAGGACTAATATTAAAGTTGCTGTAAATTGCAACTTGCCGCCTTTTCAATTTTTAGATAGCAATGGAAATATTATGGGCTTACATATAGATATAATGGATGAAGTTGCAATTGAGGAAAATCTGATAATAGAGTATTTAGTTTTCAATGAGACAAGTAAAGCTTTAGAAGCATTAGAGAATGGTTTAGTAGATGTAGTACTAGGTGTAATATCAACAGCTGAAAATATCAACGGAATAAGAAAAACTAATGATATATCTTCGGCAACTTTGTGTATGATGGCTGGTAACGAGAATTTAAGGAGAATATTAAGCAAGGATCAAGACCAATTGAAATATTCTGTTGCCTTTGAGTTAGGTACCATCAGCTTTTCGCAGCTCTCTCAATTAAAGAATGCAGGAAATAATCTAGTAATGGGAAATCAAAAACAACTTTATGAAGCACTTATAAAAAAACAAGTAGAAGCTGTAATAGGGATAAAAGAAAGTATGTTATATATGCTTGAGAATAACGATAGTGATAACTCTTACACAATAGTACATAATAATATTTCAACAATCAATTATACAATATTAACTCGCAGAAATGATTTAGTACTTTACAATTCTATTAACCGAGCTATAAGTAGAATACGTGCAAGTGATAGATATGAACAATTGCTTGATAAATGGATTACTAATAGGGAACAAGAAGCAGCGCAAGAAATGAAAATGAAGATGCTTTCCTATATTGCAATGTTCGTAACAATAGCTTTTATTGTTATTTGTATTATAGGCTATATGAATTATCAACTTAAAAAAGTAGTTTCAGAAAAAACAAAAGAAATAGGCGAACGAGTCCAACAGCTAGAAAGGGAAAGCCTTCTACGGGAAAGTTTAATCGAATTTTCGCCGGCAGGTATTATGTTGCTGAAAAAGGATGGTTCTATATTAATGATGAATTCAATAATTCGCAATTTAACTGGTATAGATGAGATTGAACCTAAAGGACTAAATATAAAAGATTTAGATATATTAGGAGAATTACATAAAGAGGTAAATTACAATAATGGTATATTAGAAAGACCTGCAATAATTAAGTATAGTAATAATGATTCTGAAAATTTAATTTTCCGTTGCCAGTGTCAAAGCATTAATGTTGAAAATGATATGGTTATGATGATTGAAGATATTACTATAGAAGAAAAGGAAAAAGAGGAAATTTTTGAGTCGAGAAAAAATAAGGCACTTAACCGTATAATCGCTGGTATGGCTCATGAAATAAAAAACCCTCTCATGTCAATAAATACATTCGCATCTTTAATTAGAAAACAAGGTAAGGACGAAGATTTCCAAGAAATGTTTGCTCAGCATGTACCTAAGGAAGTAGATCGAATAAACAGATTAATTAATATGTTGATAAATTATAGCCGTCCTATACGAAGTGTTAAAGAACGTGTTTCAATAGGTGAACTTATAAATGATTCCCTTTATTTCGCCCAAATATCTGCAAGAAAAAGTGAACATATAAATATTATAAATAATGAAAATATACTTGCCTATATTTATGTGAATAGGGATCAAATAAAACAAGCTCTTATAAATTTAATTATGAACAGTATTGAATCAGTAGAGGAAAAGATCCTTGTAAATGAGAGTAATCTAGTTAATGATTTGGTTATTAGCGTATCAAGTTATCGTCATGGCAACAAAATATACTTAGAAGTTTATGACGAAGGATGTGGTATGGATGAAAATGATATAGAAAGATGTATAGATCCCTTTTTTACCACTAAAGCAACAGGTTTGGGTATGGGACTATCACTTACTAAGCAATTTGTAGAGGATAATTCAGGAAAACTTGAAATTGAGAGTCTCATAAACGAATATACTATTATAAGGATGATATTTAAGGAGGATACCGAATGAAACCATATGTGTTAATAATAGATGATGAACCAAGCATATGTGCTTCATTAAAATTAGGATTAAAGAATGATTACAATGTAGTCGCTTTTAACAGTTCCCCACCTGCTTTGGATTTGTTGGAAAAACAAAATTTTAGCGTAATACTTCTAGATTTAAAAATAGGGGCAGAAAATGGATTAAGTGTGCTAAAGGAAATTAAAAAGATTGACCCTAAGGTTGTTGTTATAATGATGACTGCTTATGGAAGTATAGGAACTTCTGTGGAAGCTATGAAGAACGGTGCCTTTAACTATTTGACAAAACCTTTGGATATAGATGAGTTATTAGTTCATATTAACCAGGCATTAGAGTTTTATAGATTAAATGAAGAAGTTAGCTTTTTGTCTGAAGAACTTCGAAATAAAAGACATTCTGACGAAATTATCGGTGAAAGTGAACCAATGCAACATATTTATATGCTTATTGAAAAACTTAAAGATATAGATACTAACGTTTTGATAACGGGGGAAAGTGGAACTGGTAAGGAGCTTGTGGCTAAGGCAATTCACGAATCGGGAAATCGCAAGAACGAAAGATATATAGTAGTAAATTGTGCTGCTATACCTGAAAATCTCCTTGAACTGGAATTATTTGGATGCAAAAAAGGTGCTTTTACAGGTGCTGTTAATGATAGAAAAGGTAAATTTGAATTAGCTGATAAAGGAACAATTTTTCTTGATGAAATAGGGGACATGCCTCTTGGATTACAAAGCAAGCTACTTCGAGTATTGCAAGATAAAGAATTTACTCCACTAGGTGGGGCTAATTTAATCCATACAGATGTTAGAATTATTGCTGCAACTAACAGAAACCTTCCGCAATTAATAGAAGCAGGATATTTTCGAGAAGATTTATATTATAGGATTAAAGTAATGGAAATTAAAATGCCAGCTCTTCGGGAACGTATTAGCGATATCCATGATTTATGCAGCCATTTTATCAATATGTTATCGGAAAATTTAAAAAAACCGCTGACAGGAATAACGGAAGAAGCTAAGGAAGTATTGCTAAATTATGACTATCCCGGCAATGTCCGCCAATTGGCTAATATTCTTGAATATGCAGCAATCATAAATTCAACTGGTACAATTGGTGTAGAAGATCTTCCTGATGAAGTTGTATATCCGAGAAATTCTAAAAATAAAGAAGCAACTTTTGAAAAGGTAATCGATGAATACTTATCAGTAAATAGCTTTAAAGAAATAGAAAAACGAGCAGTAGTAGCTACTTTAAACAAGAATAAGGGACGTCGGGATTTGACAGCAAAGGATTTAGGCATAAGTAAGCGTGGACTTTTAAATAAAATTAAGGAATATGGTATAAAGTAGAAGATGAGTAAAAAGAGGCAATATTTTCACTTAGGGAGGCAAAATTTGCGTCTCAAAGTTTTGATGTTAGGAAGTTTTGTTCAAAATCAGACATTTTACAGTTGGCATAATTATTGCTAATATATATGAAATGGGTAAAATTTAAAAATATAGGAGGAAAATATGAAAAAGATTACTAAAATTTTGATTGGTTTGATGTTGATTTCAGTATTTATTTCAGGATGTTCAAATACGGATAAAGATGTTTCAAAAGATCCTGGACAAAGTAATGAATCGTCTTCAGAAACATCTGGTGAAGTTAAATACAAAAAAGAAATCATTATAGCTATTGCAGATGAGTTTACAACTATAGATCCTATGGAAACCACTGCAGAATCAAATCAAATAGTACAAGATTGCACCCATGATTTATTGACAGATACTAACTTATTAAAAATGCAAAATGAAGGGGAGTTAGTTGATTCTTGGGAAATGATAGCACCTGATCATTGGAAGTTTAAACTTAAAGAAAATGTTAAGTTCCATGATGGTACTATTCTAGATGTGGATGATGTAATGTTTACCTTTGAAAGAGGAGCAGAAAAGTCTACAACGTCTGCATATGTTGCCAAAATTAAAGAATTTATAAAAGTAGATGATCTTAATTTTGAAGTTATTCTTCATAATGGTGATGTTGATTTCAACTATGTATTTGCAGCTAACTCTTTAGCAATTTTATCAAAAGAAGCTTTTGAAACCATGCCTGAGGAAGAAGCAGTAAAAATTGGTACAGGTCCCTGGAAATTTGAAGAATTTGTACCTGGTGACTATGTTTCCTTAGTAAGGTTTGAAGAATGTACACTATATGATGTACCCAATACTGAACGCTTAGTGTTCCGTATGATTCCAGAAGCATCTTCCAGAATGATTGCTTTAGAAAACGGTGAAGTTGATGCTATTATGTCACCAAGTCCTACAGATTACAATCGTCTGTCGGAAAGTAGCAATCTTAAACTTATAACGGAAACAGGACGTGGACAACATTTTATAGGATTTAATTGTGCAAATACAGATTCAATAGTATCTAATCCTGAGTTTAGAAAAGCTATAGCTTATGCAATCAACAAAGAGGAGATGGTTTTAGCTGCTTGGGATGGTTACGCACAAGTTTCTACTAGCATTATGTGTCGAGATATGGAATATTATTCGGATATAGAAGGTATACCATATGATCCTGAAAAAGCAGAAAATATGTTTAAAGAATTAAATGCTGAAGGTATAACCCTTAATTTAATTACTTCTGATGCTAGCCATCGTGTAAAAATGGCTGAGAATTTCCAAGCTCAAATGGCAAAGTACGGTATTACAGTAAATGTTGAGTTTATGCAACAGGCGGCATTAATTGAGCGTCTTTCAACGGATAAATCTACTGAGGCCTTTGTACTATCTTGGACACCTGGCATGAATGCAGATTATATGTATAGAAATCCAATACATTCACAAGGTGGAAGAAGTTTCTATTCAAATATTAACGATCTTGAAATTGATACTCTAATCGATGCAGCGGCAGCAGAAGTTGACACAGCAAAAAGAGCAGAAATGTATGAAGAATTACAAGTACGTTTAACTACTGAAATAGTTCCATGGGTTCCCGTTGCACAAGCTACATTGACAATGGGTGCTGATAAGGATGTGACAGGTCTTTTACTACACCCAGGGCTTGTTCATCAATTTAAAACTGCAGAGAAAATTATAAATTAAGAATATCTTTCTCGTAAATAAATTCATGCATTCCTCGGATTCTTTCATAGTCTCTAAGGAATGCATTATAAATTCAATTAATAGGAGGACATTATTATGATTCGCTACATTATAAGGCGGTTTTTGATGATGTTACCAGTTCTCTTGGCTGTTTCCTTTGTGGTATATTTTTTAATGGATTTAGCTCCAGGGGATATAGTTTCAATGATGGCACCTCAGGATGCAACAGAAGTTGAAATAGAAATGATGCGTGAAGAAATGGGTTTGCATGGTAGTTTACCGGAGCGTTATTTCAGGTATATGAAGAACTTATTAAAAGGTGATCTAGGTATGTCCTTATCCATGAAACGTCCCGTTGTAGATGTTTTTTTCGAACGTTTCCCTGCAACCTTAAAGTTGGCATTCGGTAGTATTATTGTTGCAATGATTATTTCCATACCCCTAGGTATAGCTGCAGCTACCCATCATAGGTCTTGGTTGGATGGAGCAAGTATGGTAACTGCTATGTTAGGACTTTCTATGCCAAGTTTTTGGCTAGGTTTATTATTAATAATTCTATTTTCTCTTAAGTTAGGTTGGCTACCATCCGGAGGAAGCGGTAGTTTTGCATCGATTATACTTCCTGCAATAACTTTAGGTGCTGGTCAAGCAGGTAATTTAACCAGAATAACACGCTCATCCATGTTGGAGGTTATCAGACAAGATTACTTGCGTACAGCTAGGGCAAAAGGTGTAAGTGAAAAAAAGGTAATATACAAACATGCCCTTAAAAATGCCTTGATACCAATAATAACCATTTTTGGTTCTACATTAGGAAACGCCCTTGGAGGTGCTGTTGCAATTGAAACAGTATTCTCATGGCCTGGTGTAGGTAGATTAACTGTATCTGCAATTAACAATAGGGATATGACATTAGCAACTGGATGTATTATTATGTTTACGATATTTCTAACATTAACAATGCTTCTCGTAGATATTGCTTATGCTTATGTTGATCCTCGTATCAAAGCGCAATATTCAAAGTGAGGTGGTAATGTGGTAAAAGAAAAATATAGTGTTGAAGAATTAAATGCTTATAAAAAAAGAAGTATTGCCAGCGAAGTATGGCGAAACTATAAAAAAAGCCCCAGTGCTATGGCTGGTCTTATAGTAATATTTATTATTATAGTAGTAGCAATAATTGCTCAAATTGTCTACGATTATGACGTGGATATAGTTCAACAGGACATTATGAATCGTCTTAAGGAACCTTCATCGGAACATCTCTTTGGTACGGATCAATATGGGCGTGACGTTTTAATACGCGTACTATATGGTGCGAAATATTCTTTATCTGTAGGTATTGTATCTGTAGCTATTTCCTGTCTCCTTGGGAGTAGCCTTGGTTTGATTGCAGGCTATTATGGTGGTCTAGTAGAAAATATTATTTTGCGTGCATGTGAGATTTTTATGGGAATTCCTTCTATATTGCTGGGGATTGCAATTATGTCCGCTTTTGGACAGAGTTTGCTTGTATTAATGTTTGCCATAGGTCTCGTATATGTGCCTATGTTTGCTCGTACAGCCAGGGCAGCAGTATTACCCGTAAGGGAGCAAGAATATATAGAAGCTGCCAAAGTATCGGGAGTAAGTGATTTACGTATTATTTTTACACATGTTTTACCTAATTCAATGTCACCTATTATCGTACAGATTACGATGGGAGTGGCAAATGGAATTCTAACAGCATCTAGCTTGAGTTTTTTAGGTCTCGGTGTACCAGTACCGGCACCTGAGTGGGGAGCAATGTTATCCAGTGGTAGAGAATTTATACGTGATTACAGCTACTTAACATTTTTCCCGGGACTTGCAATCATGATTACCGTTCTTGCCTTCAATCTTATGGGAGATGGTTTGAGAGATGCCTTAGATCCTAAATTGAAACAATAGGTGGTGCTTAATATGAAAAAAGACTTAATTTTAGATGTAAAAAACCTTGTGGTTCGTTATGAAACAGAGGATGGTATTGTAAATGCTGTTAATGGCTTAGATTTAGAAATTGAAAGGGGAAAAGCAATTGGCTTGGTAGGTGAAACGGGAGCTGGGAAGACAACTACAGCACTATCATTATTAAGACTTATTCCAGAACCGCCAGGAGTAGAAGAGTGTGATCATATGAAGTTAGATGGTATGGATATGTTAAGTTTGTCTTCTAAAGAACTTGAAGAAGTAAGAGGCAAGGATATATCGATGATATTTCAAGATCCTATGACTGCTCTTAATCCTGTTTTTACAGTAGGTGACCAAATTGCGGAAAGTATACATCTACATGAAGATGTTTCTTATGTGGAAGCTCAGAGACGTGCAGTTGGCATGTTGGAGCTTGTAGGAATACCCGGTGAGCGGGCAAATGAATATCCACATCAATTTTCAGGTGGTATGAAACAGCGTGTCGTTATTGCAATTGCATTAGCCTGTCATCCAAAGCTTTTAATAGCTGATGAACCTACAACAGCTTTAGATGTTACGATTCAGGCACAGGTACTTGAATTAATGAAAGATTTACGAAAGCAGTATAAAACATCTTTAATAATGATTACCCATGATTTAGGTATCGTTGCAGACATATGTGATGAAGTTGCAGTTATGTATTCAGGCAATATTGTTGAAAAGGGTACTTTAGAAGATGTCTTTAACAGGACTAAACATCCTTATACGGAAGGATTGTTTAATTCTTTGCCTAATATCAATGACAGAAAAGCAATGCTAACACCGATTAAAGGTTTAATGCCGGATCCTACAAATATTCCAGTAGGATGTCCTTTCCATCCTCGTTGTCCCTATGTAGATGAGGATTGTAAAAAACCCCAGCTAGAAAGGGCTATTTCAGATACTCATTTCGTAAGATGCAGTGCATATGATAGACCGGGATTTCACATCAACAGGAAGGAGAAATAATATGCCGGATCCAATTTTAGAAGTAAGAAATTTAAAAAAACATTTTAAAACTAAAGGTGGTATGTTGCATGCTGTTGATGGTATAAATTTATCTGTAGAGCGAGGAAGGACTTTAGGTTTAGTAGGGGAGTCTGGATGCGGGAAATCTACGGTGGGACGTACTATATTGCGCTTAATAGAACCTACAGAAGGAGAAATTTTATTTGAAGGTAAGGACATTACAAAACTTAATAAAAGGCAATTGAAATTAGTTCGAAAAGATATACAATTAATTTTTCAAGATCCTTATTCATCCCTTGATCCTCGTAAAACAGTTAGTCAAATTATCAGTGAACCTATTATTGCTAATAAAATTTTAAAATCAAGTGCAGATATTCATTCTAGAGTGGCAGAATTAATGTCAACGGTAGGTCTTGCTGCTCGGTTGTTTAACAGCTATCCCCATGAGCTTGATGGAGGCCGCCGTCAACGAATAGGTATAGCTCGGGCATTGGCAATGGAACCAAAATTTATAGTTTGTGATGAACCTGTTTCCGCATTAGATGTTTCTATACAGGCTCAAATATTGAATTTATTAAAGGAATTACAAACAGAGTTTGAACTTTCTTATATTTTTATTACACATGATCTTTCTGTGGTTAATCATTTTTCTGATGAAATTGCTGTTATGTACTTAGGTAAGATTGTTGAAAAGGCTCCAGCGGAAGAGTTATTTGCTCATCCAATGCATCCTTATACTCAAGCCCTCTTGTCTGCAATCCCCATACCTGAATTGGGAGTAAAAAAAGAAAGAATACTAATTAAAGGTGAAATTACCTCTCCTATAAATCCTCCTGATGAATGCAGATTTAGGAAACGATGCACCTATGCTCATGATAAATGTGATGAACACCCTGATCTTGTAGAGATTTCCAAGGGACATTTTGTTTCTTGTCACTTAGTAGAAAAAAATAAAAATTTATAAATTATTGGAGGAATAAACATGATATTTGGTGTACTTAAAGATATAAAACCAGGCGAATATCGAGTAATTTGCACACCTGTCGAGGTGGCTACTATAGTTGGTTTAGGGCATACTGTATTAGCCCAGAAAGATTGTGGTAAGGCCGCAGGATTTTCTAATCAAGCATACGAAAAGGCTGGAGCAGAAATAGTAGAGAGTGCTGAGGAAATTTATGCTCGTTGCGATATGGTAGCGAAAGTAAAAGAATTTGAGGAAAGTGAATATGAGCTAATCCGGGAAAATCAAATTATTTTAGGCTGCATACATCCTGCAGGCAATCCTGAAGAAGTGGATGCAATTTTAAAAAGCAAGTGTATCGCATTTACTGCAGAAGATTGTCATCGATATGGGTCTCCTAATTGTGAAGCGGCAGGAAAACAAGGAGCACTTTTCGGCCTTGAGTCAATGCTTACAATTAATGGCGGTAAAGGTAAATATGTAGGTGGTTTTGCTGGTGCTCCAGGAATGAATGTTTTGATTTTAGGCGGAGGGCTTGTAGGGCAGGGGTCCTTGTCAGTACTTTATGCTCTTGGCGCTAATGTAACGGTAATGGATATTGATATAGGAGTATTAAGAATGTTAAGTGATCGTTACAATGGTAAAATAAATACTATGTTCTGTACCAAGGAGACAATTGCATCAGTTCTTCCTCAGACAGATATGGTGATAAATGCTGTTAAGTGGCCAAAACAAAGGAAAGACTTTCTTATAGATAAAGAAATGTTAAAGCTTATGGAAAGGGGTTCCGTATTGGTAGATATAAGTAATGATAATCCCGGGGCCATAGAATCTTCCTATGAAACTTCCCATGATAATCCTCGTTATGTGGTAAACGGTGTTGTTCATTATTGCGTTAGCAATATACCGGGAGCTGTGGCACATTCTACTTCTATTGCCTATGCTGCTGAAATGCTTCCGTCAATTTTAAGTATTTTAAATGATGGCGTAGAGGAAGCATGTGTAAAGGACGGATATATAAGACGGAGCTTGACGGCATATAAAGGATATCTTACTCATGAGGAAACAAGCGGTATACAGAATAGACCTTGGATTCAACCTGAAGAAATTTTAGGTATAAAAGATAGGAAGTTGGATTATGCACCTCCTGCTACTAGTACAAGATCAACAAATTACTATCTATTAGAATAAACCTAATCAAGAATGGTGTTTATTATGCTATGTACCAGCAAATAGGAAAGAAGGGAAAACATGCATTTTGAAACTGATTACAAGCTTGAAAATTTCATACTTAATACAAGATGGGAAGACTTACCTGAAGAAGTACAGTTACGTGCCCGGGTATGCTTTATAGATTTAATAGGCGCATTGTTAGTTGGCAGCTGTAGCCAACAATTTATGACGGGAATAAAACTGGCAAAAGAAATATTTGGAAAAGGCAATGTGGCAGTAATAGGTTCAAAGGAAAGTTTTAGTTTTATGGGTGCTGCATCTGCAATGGGACATTCCTCCAATGCCTATGATATTGACGATGGTCATAATATTATAAGAGCTCATCCTGGAACATCCTTTATAGGTGGGATTTTGGCGGCAGCTTATGAAAAAGCTATAAGTTATAAGGAGCTGCTTACTACATTGGTAGTATCTTACGAAACAACAATTCGTATGGGTCAGGCTATAATGGATTATTATAATTTTGCTCATAGTAGTGGTACTTTTGGTGCAGTAGGTACTGCTGCAGGTGTAGGACGTATTTATGGATTTACTAGGCAGCAAATGAACAATGTATTGTCGGTTGCTGAATTTAATGCCCCATTGGTTCCGGGAATACGCTCAGTAGAGTATCCTTCAATGAATAAGGATGGAGTTCCTTTTGGTGTTATGATTGGCGCCCTTGCAGTAAAGGAAACCTTGTGTGGTTTTACCGGTAATAAAAATCTTTTGGAGGCAGATGAATATAAGCATTATTTGGATGATTTAAATGATAACTATGAAATGATGAATCTATACTTTAAACCTTATACTTGTTGTAGATGGGCTCATCCTGCAATTGATTCATGTCTTGACCTTATGAAAAACAAGAGAATATCTCATAAAGATATTAAGGAAGTTATAATTTATACTTTTAAAAGCGCTACAATGCTTTCGAAAATAATTCCTAAAACAGAGGATGAAGCTCAGTACAATATTGCTTATCCTGTGGCTGCGGCTATAGTTACAGGTGATTTTGGATTAAATGAAATTACACCAGAAGCTTTTGAAAATCCTGAAATAATTTCTGTGATGAACAAGCTTAGTTTTAAAGTTGACCCTATGATTGATGAACAATTTCCTCAAAGACGTATATGCCGGGCTGAAATTACTACTAACAATAATCAAAAATATATATCTTCAGAATATGAGCCTAGAGGTGAAGCTCATGAGAAAATAGGAGTTAATTGGATAAGTGAAAAATTTAGGCGTGTGACGGCTCCAATAATATCGCAAGATCACCAAGATTACATTCTTAATATGCTAAAAAATGAACTTAGTATTTCTGTTACTAAGCTAGTTGATGGAATAAATAGAAATATATAGGTTTCTAGTGTAGTTAAACAAAAATAATTATTTAAATGTAAAACAACCAACCTGCAGGTTGGTTGTTTTATTCTAAAAGCGGAGTAATTTTTCCTGTATAGAATAAGGAAAGTCGATGAAGAGCTCTAGTACATGCAATGTATAAAAGTTTTTTATCAAATTGAGTATAATAATTTATATTATTTGTTTCATAAATTATTACTCCGTCAAATTCGAGACCTTTTGCTAGGTATACGGGAATTATTAAAGGGCCTTCTAAAGTAGTATCGTAGTCTAAATAATCAATAAGTTTTACTTTAATTTTATTGCTTAATTTAAAGTAAAGGTCTGAAGCTTCTTTTCTATTTTTGCATATTACCGCAATGGAACCGAATCCTTGAGAAAGATAATCTTCAATAGTATTTATTATATTATTGTGTATATTTTCCTTACTACTTTTAATAACTTTAGGTTCTTCCTCCTGTCGTTTGAAAAACTCCGTTTCAGTTCCTGTATCTAATAGTTTTGAACTGAACTTACTTATTTCATAGGAACTTCTATAACTTTTATTTAAGATAATTTTATTACTTTTTTCAAAGTTAAATATAGATATAATATCGTCATATAATGATAGTTGGCTTTGTTTTTCAACAGATTGATTTATATCTCCTACTATTGTAAACTTAGCTCCTCTAAAAATATCTTTTAAAATACAATAATGTATTGGATAATAATCTTGTGCTTCATCTACTACAACTTGTTTAATACCGCTGAACAGATCACATCCTTCTGCTTTCACTTTTAAATACATAAGACTTATTCCATCAGCATAGGGAATGTTAAAGGGGTCACTTAAGGCTATATTTGTATAGTCTATAATTTCCTCGATATTATCTGGTAGGCTAAGTCCTTTTGATACTTTTTCGAAAATACTTCTATCAGCAAACAGCTTTTTATAAATTTCAAATGTAGAAAATTCAGTAAATTCTCGTATTCTTTCTAAGAAGGATCCAGTTTCTTTGGCAGCTAAAACCCTAGTGAAAGCTTCTGATTCATATTCATAGTTATTTAATTTGTTAACTGCTGTTTCAATTTTATTCCGTCTTATATGTCTTTTATCACGGACCTTACTCATAATTCTATTTTCAATAATTTTGAGTTTTTTAGCCGGTGGCATATTAAGTTTACCGCTTAGAAATAATGATTTTAAAAGCTGGCGATTTTCAATTACTTCTCCATCATAATATACATCGCGAAATGGAATTAACTTATGTTCAAAATATTTAATAAATCGATCTAAAATTCTTTTGAAAACTAGTGATCCTTTAAATTCATCGTAGGATCTAAGAAAGTCTTTTTTATTTTCTGTTTCTGCCATAATAATATTTTCATAATTTTCACTTTTTGTTTTCATTGAAAGAGCTTTGTTAAATAATTTCAAAAAAATATTTTCAAATGTATATTCATTTATATTATCTTCACCTAATTCGGGCAAGACGTTAGATATATATCTTGAAAATAAAGGGTTAGGTGAAATTACAATAATATTGTTGGCATTTAGTTTTATATTTGCACCTTGGTACATTAAATATGCAATTCTATGAAGAGCTACAGATGATTTACCGCTGCCTGCAACTCCTTGAACTACTAATAAATCATTATATAAGTCTCTTATGATTAAATCCTGCTGTTTTTGAATAGTTTCTACAATGGTTTTCATTTTTGAAGTCATATTCTTTGACAATGCTTCTATAAGCATTTCATCAAGTATGTTTATATTGCTGTCAAAAAAGTATTCCAATTTACCTTTTACAATTTTAAATTGTCTTTTAAGAGATACGTGCCCTTTAATAATACCTGCCGGAGCCTTATACTGAACGGGCCCTACTTCGTTTCGATAGTAAATACTTGATATAGGAGCTCGCCAATCATAGATTTTAATTTCATGGCTTTCATCATCCATTAAATTAAAAAGTCCTATATATATTTTCTCTGTATCTGTATAACCTTCCTCAGTAAAATCAATTCGTGCAAAATATGGACTATCCAACATTTTTTCGTACTTGGAAATACGTTTTGCTAATTCAGTGTATGTGAAAGTTTGAGCTTGTAAAGCACTTAAATATTGATTAAAATCTGAAAGCTTATCAAAGTCAGTAGATGAATGGGTAGTATTCTCCCACATTTCCCTTCTTGCTTCTATTAAATCGGTTTTTTGATTTTCTAAATTACTTGTTTCATATTCTAACTTATATTTTAATAAGTTTAAAATCTCTTCCAAATACTTAGCTTCTTCATATTTGTCATTGTTTACCATTACATCAATCCCCTTACGCAAAAACTTAATAGATAATTATATCATAATAAATAGTATATGAAAAGAAAAAATTGAATTTTACAATTTCACGTAAATTACCATTGTTAATAATTTAAATTATCGTAACACTTTATATAACAATTTATTTCAAAAGGAGAATTAATTTAAGATTTACCTATTAAGGTAAAAGAAGTAACTATATATTTTGCTAAAATTTAACTTTTGCTTTACTTTTTTTAGTGACAGAAAAATTATTTAGTGTATAATTATATGTAAAAGTATTAGAGGGGGTATGTTAAATTGATAGGGGAAAAAATAAGAGCCATTAGAAAGAGCAAAAATTTAACAATCGTTGAATTGTCGGAACAAATTAAGGTAACATCAGGGTATATATCACAAATTGAAAGAGATTTAATCTCTCCTTCTTTATCAGTATTAAAAAGATTATCGGAAGCATTAGATGTTCCACTTTCTGTTTTGTTTTTAGAAAAAACGGATAGGGAAGTTTTTACAATACCACATGATGAAAGGACTAAAGTTAAACTAAGTAATATAAATGTGGAGTTGGAATTTATTACGCCTATATTAAATGGCGAAAAATCTGAGTGCGAAGCATTTTTATTTAAATTAGAAGCTAAAAAGTGGGCAAGCAATCATAATATAGCTCATGAATCAAAAGAGTGTAT
Source organism: Tissierellia bacterium (assembly GCA_012518555.1). GTDB lineage: Bacteria > Bacillota > Clostridia > Tissierellales > Sedimentibacteraceae > Sedimentibacter. The sequence continues at coordinate 6,867 of JAAYRW010000061.1, read as the reverse complement.
ATATGTTATAGAAGGTGAAATAGAATGTCATGTAGGTGAAAAAGTTTTTACAATATCAAAGGGAGACAGTATACTTATTCCAGAAAATAGTAACCACATGCTTTATAATAGAAGTGATGACATTTCAGAGGCTCTTTGTATTATCTATCCTGTCATACACTAGATAATGAAGATCTCCCCTCACTTAAAAAGTGGGGGGAGCATATCATCGACTTTCTTAATAGATTAAACCCTCGTCAAATACTTTTCCCACTGCAACTATATTTGTAGTTCCTATGAGAAAAAGCTTTTCAATTTTACCCTTATTTTTTTCAACTTCAATAAATAATTCTCCTCCCGGAACAAGAACTTTAACTTTGTTCCCTTTTATATAGCCTTTAATCATAGATGCTACAGCTGTTACTGCAGCACCAGTTCCGCAAGCTAAAGTTATATCTTCTACGCCCCTTTCATAAGTTTTTATAATTACAGTACTTTCATCTAATACTTCAAAAAAGTTTACGTTTGCACCTTTAGGGAATCCTGCATAATACCTTATTTTACGTCCGATCTTAAATAACTCACTACAAATTGCATTCTTCAAGCCGTACTTTACTACTGCATGAGGTAATCCGGGATTACCTAACTCTATATATGAACATTCATATTCTATATTATCGATTTCAATCTTATTGTTAACTTTAATAACTTCAGGATTATTAAGAAGTACTTTAACTAATCTTCCTTCTAATATTTCAGAACTTACAATCCCTGCAGCTGTTTCAAAAGTCATTTTTTTCCCTGTAATTTTGTTTAGATAAGCGTAACGGGAAATACATCTTGCACCATTACCACACATTTCTCCAATTGTTCCATCTCGATTATAAAATCGCATTTTAAAATCAGTATTATTTTCAGGAAAGTCAACTACCATAAGTCCATCTGCTCCTATGGAGACTTTTCTATGGCACAATCTTTTTGCAATTTCCGACAAGTTTTCAACAGGGATTTTTAATTCCATATTATTTATTATTATAAAATCGTTGCCTGTTCCCTGGATTTTAGTAAAGTTCATAAAAGTCCCTCCAAATCCATTATTAGTAATTTTAGAATAACTTTATTTTAGGATAATGTCAATTAATTTTTTATCCTTGACAAAGTTAAATATATATTATATTATCCGGTTATGGCAATGATGGAAAGTAGTAAACAATGAATTTTTTAAGAGAGCAGACGGTTGGTGGAAGTTTGTAAAATAGTTGTTGAATCCGTTCCAGAGCTTCTGAGGGTAACAACTCAGACGTTGAAGGCGTTAACTTTTTTAAGGGATTATACAATGGGACTTTTAAGCTAAGTAGGAGGTAAGTCCCCTTTAAGTATAATAATTAGAGTGGCACCGCGAGTAACCCTCGTCTCTAAGATAGAGATGAGGGGTTTTTATATTGGGCTTTTTATTGATTAGTTAATGAAAATAATACTTAATTAAGAGGAGGTTAAGATGTTAGATATCAGAAGAATTAGAAATAATGCAGAAGAAGTTGAAAAATTATTAAAGAGGAGGGATCCTGAACTAAGCCTTAGTAAAGTTCTTGAATTAGACAAAGAAAGACGAAAAAAGTTAGTTGAAGTCGAGGAAATGAAGGCAAAGCAAAACAAAGTATCAAAAGAAGTTCCTGTACTTAAAAAGGAAGGAAAGGACGTATCTCACATACTTCAAGAAATGAAAGAATTGGCTGAAAAGGTTAAAATTCTTGATGGAGAAACAAAGGTTATTGACGAAAAAATCCAAGATGAACTATTAAGCATACCTAACACTCCGAATCCCGAAATAACAGTAGGGAAGTCTGATGAAGATAACAAAGAAGTAAGAAAATGGGGTCAACCTAAAAAATTTGATTTTGAATTAAAGGCCCATTGGGATTTAGGAGTAGATTTAGATATTCTCGATTTTGAAAGAGCTACTAAAATTGCAGGAACTAGGTTTTCCATGTTTAAAGGAGCAGGTGCAAGATTAGAAAGAGCTATTATAACGTACATGCTTGATAAACATACATTGGAACATGGATTTACTGAAGTAGCTCCTCCTTACATGGTAAATAAAGAAAGTATGATTGGAACAGGACAGCTACCAAAATTTGAAGAAGATATGTTCAAGCTTAATCAAAGAGAATATTATTTAATTCCAACTGCGGAAGTTCCAGTTACAAATCTTTATCGGGATGAAGTTTTAAAAGAAAAAGATCTTCCTATCTATATGACTGCATATACACCTTGTTTCAGGGCAGAAGCCGGTTCAGCAGGAAGAGATACCAGAGGTTTAATTAGAAACCATCAGTTTGATAAGGTAGAGTTGGTTATGTATTCAACTCCTGAAGAATCTTATAAACAATTAGAGATACTTACAAATTTTGCCGAAGAAATACTAAAGCAATTAGAACTACCATATAGGGTAGTAGAGCTTTGTACGGGAGATATTGGATTTAGTTCAGCAAAGACATATGACTTAGAAGTTTGGATGCCAAGTTATAATAGATATGTAGAAATTTCTTCATGTTCAAACTTCGAAGATTTCCAGGCTAGGAGAATTAATCTAAAATTCAGACCTTCAGAAAATGGTAAATTAGAATTCATACACACATTAAACGGTTCAGGTCTTGCAGTTGGAAGAACTTTTGCTGCAATATTGGAAAATTACCAAAATGAAGATGGAAGTATAACAATTCCTAAAGTGCTAAGGCCCTACATGGGAGGAATGGAAATAATTAAATAAGAAAAGGCTGTTTCTCTAGGCTTCTATAGAAACAGCTTTTCTTGAATTGTAGTTTAACTTATTAATACTAAATATTATATATTTATAAACATTATAATGACCTTTTAAAACTAACTTATGTGGTAAATATAGTTGGTAGTTTGGTTTCTTAGGTAGGGGATTAAATGGATATAAGTACTTGCATTTTAATAAGTTTAATATTATAATAATTTATAAAATAGTCGGAGATAATATGGATATAGATATTGCATGGAATTTATTAAATAGCGAAAATAAGTCAATAGTTATAGTTAAGAAGGGAAATGTTATATTTTCAAGCCAAGGAAGAGGTATTAAACCTCTTTATATGGCATTAGCGAAGTATAGGGACCAACTTCAAGATTCAAGTGTTGCTGATAAGGTTGTAGGAAAGGCTGCTAGTATGATCTATATTCATGCAGGTATTAAAGAATTACATACTAAACTTATTTCAGAAAACGCAATAAAGCTTTTGAAAGACACATCTATTAAATATAGCTATAGTAAATCGGTTCCCTACATAAAAAATTTAGACGGTTCTTCTATGTGTCCCGTTGAAACCTTATCATTAAATGTAAGCAATATTGATGATTTACTTATGAAAATATCAAATTTCCTTCAAGTATAAACATTGTTTATGTTTTATTTTGGTATCACCGAAACAGCTGCACTTTTAGAATTTATGAAAGTGCATTTTTTGCGACTCTTAAATTGTGAATATTACTCTATAGGTAAAAAGTGAGGTAGTAATGGAAAGGACTTTAGTATTAATTAAGCCAGATGCAATAGAAAGAAAACTTATGGGAGAAATTATTTCTATATATGAAAATAAGGATTTAAATATAAGTGAAATAAAATTATTGAAACCATCTGTTGAAATGGCAGAAAAACACTATTATGAACATAAAGACAAACCATTTTTCCAAGAACTAATAGCTTATATTACTAGAGGGAAAGTTTGTGCCATGATTATTGAAGGAGAGGCAGTAGTTGAATTAGTTAGGAAAATCAATGGAGCTACCGATCCTAAAAAAGCAGATCCAAATACTATTAGGGGCAAGTTTACATTGTCAAAAGAGGAAAACTGTGTCCATGGGTCAGATTCTAAGGAAAGTGCCGAAAGGGAAATAAAAATATGGTTCTCATAAAATTAAGGAGGAAAAATTGATTAAAGAATTTGAAGGTAGTGTACCGACTATAGATGAAAAAACTTATATTGCTGATGGAGCTTTGATAATAGGTAAAGTTACTTTAAAGGAATACAGTAGTATATGGTATAACACGGTAGTAAGAGGCGATGTTAACTCTATAGAAATAGGCAGATATTCAAATGTTCAGGATAACAGCGTAGTTCATGTTTCCGATGAACATAAAACTCTTATAGGAGATTATGTAACAGTAGGTCATAATGCAATCGTCCATGCGTGCACAATTGAAGATCACTGTTTAATAGGTATGGGTTCTATAATTATGGACGGTGCCCATATTGGAAGGGGAAGTATAGTTGCTGCAGGGGCAGTAGTTACGCAAGGTCAGGTAATCCCCCCCTTTTCTATAGTGGCAGGAGTACCTGGAAAAGTTATAAAAAAGTCAACTAAAGATTTAGAAAAAATTCATTCTCAAGCATTGAAATATAAAAGTTTATGGTCACAAAGATACAATATAATGCCTAATGCTGGAGGAGAAGAATATACCGGTGGTGGAGTAGTTTAAACTATTCGACCTTATTCCAAATTTTCCAACAATTTTTTAAATTTGGTAATGCATTTTTTAACAAATTATTATATAATTACAGCATAATTGATTGGAGGGACTTTATGAGAAAAATTTACAGGGTAATTTCCCTATGTATAATAATAATTGTGCTAACAAATACATTTGTATTTGGACAGATAAATATAAATGAAAATATTAAAGGTGCATTATTAGGGGATTTGGAAACAGGTGAAATAATATATGAATATAATATAAATCAAAAATTATCAATTGCAAGTATTTCCAAGCTTATGACCTATCTTTTATTGATGGACAAGGTCGCCACCGGGGACGTATCTTTAGAAGATGAAGTATTAATAAGTGGACATGCTGCTGCTACAGAAGGAAGCAAGTTCGGTCTTTTATCCGGTGAGAGGGTTAAGCTTAGTACATTAGTAGATGGAATGCTAATAGTATCAGGCAATGACTGTGCTACAGCTATTGCTGAACATGTAGGAGGTAGGGTAGATAACTTTGTAAGAATGATGAATGCTAAGGCCTCTGAACTTGGACTTTTGTCGGCTAATTTTATCAATCCTCACGGACTACCTATAAACGATGAAGAAACAGGACAAAACAATATGTCTGTTTTAGATGTATACAAATTGACGAGGCATATTTTAACTACATATCCTGAAATTCTAGAAGTGACTAAGAAGCCGGAGTTAATTATTCCTGAGAGGAACTTTAATAGAGCTTCAACTAATCCTGTTTTTGGATATATTGATGAAATTGACGGTTTAAAAACAGGATATACTGATAGAGCAGGTATTTGTTTAGTATCGACTATGCCGGTAAGGGGACAAGATTTAGACTTTAGACTTATAGGAATTATTTTAGGTGCTCAAACCCATGATGATAGATTAAATAAAACTATAGAATTATTGGAGTATGGTAAAAATAATTATAGTAAATTAATGCTTATAGATTCTACTCTTGTAATTGATAAAGTATATATTTCTAATTCAAAGCCTGGCAAGGTTAATGTATTTGCTGCTTCAGATTTTAGCAAAGTAATCAAAAATGACGATGAAGTTACGACTAAAGTAATCTACGATAAGTCTGTTAAGGCACCTATAGCTGAAGGCAGTAAAATAGGAACAATAAGTATTTTAGTTAACGGTGAAGAAATTGCTGAAATGGATGCAGTAGTTAATGAAAATATAGAAAGAGCAAATTTGTTAGTTAGAATAGTGAGATTTATTAAAGGAATATATATGTAGAAAAAAGATGAAACATTCAATAATTTGAAATAAATTCATTTGCTTAAAAATGGCAAGCGGATAAATTTACATTATAATGGTTTTTTCGGCAACAATATCAACCTTGAATGATGTTGATATTGTTGTTTATTTTAGAGAATTATCGAATTTTATCTAAAGCATATTTAATATAAAAACCGAATAAATACAAGATAAATTACTCAAATAAGCTAGCTACTCTATTGACAAATTGGAAGAAGTAGTGTAAAATTTAGAGAAATAACGTGCATCTGTAGCTCAGTAGGATAGAGCAGTGCCCTCCTAAGGCATGTGTCAGGGGTTCGATTCCTCTCAGGTGCACCATTTTTGTATGTTTCACGAAAGCGAATTAATGAGGGAAAGCGATTGGAGACGATTATTCGCAATTCCTACATCAAATCCAAAGGTTGAAATTGAGCCACAAGATTTTGTATTAGCAAATGAAAGAGAACTTAAGATCTATAGTAAAAATCTACAATCATAAGGGAAAGCCCCTTATGATTTTTTTGCAAAATAGTAGTTGACAGTAACTGTATTAGGTACTATAATACAGTTACTGTACTAAGTGTAATAGCACACATAGTTAAAGGAGGTAGAGGAGGTGGAGCATTGATAAAGATTGATAATAACAATCCAAAGGCCATTTATGAACAAGTATACGATGAAATAGTCAGGCTGATTATGTCCAAGGTATTAAAACCCGACGATAAATTGCCATCTGTAAGAGAATTGGCTTCCATGATAAAAATAAACCCTAATACTATACAAAAAGCATATAAATATCTAGAAGATAGTAATTACATTTATAGTGTAAAGGGTGTAGGAAACTTTGTAAAAAATGCAGAAGAATTAAGGAGCTTACATATTAAAAATATGAAAGAAGAATTACACAAAATTATAAAATCCTTAAAGGAAATTGGATTAACAGATGAAAATGTAATCCAAGCAGTTAAGGGAATATTAAAGATGGAAGGAGGAAGAAATAATGTTGAAAATAGCGAATTTGAGTAAGAAATTCGGTGAATTTCAGGTTTTGGAAGATATAAACATAAATGCTGAAAAAAGCAGTATTTACGGCCTCGTAGGCTCTAATGGATGCGGTAA
>JAAYRW010000175.1 GCA_012518555.1 Tissierellia bacterium | reverse complement strand
TGCCAGAGAACGTGTTGAAGTTCATAATTTTGTTAATCCTGGCGGTGACTCCTGGCAGAGAATGATTTCCAGAATACAACTATATGGTCCGATCTCTATGGAATGTCCTGCGTCCATTATGCGTCTTGGTATAGGCACTTGCTATGTAAGCGAAGCCATAGCGAAGCCATTTGATCTTTGGTACAACGGTATCGAAGACAAAGATCTATAAGATATAAATAACTATAATAAGAAGTTACCTATTATACGCCCAAGGTATCGGGAGATGCCTTGGGCTATAGTATAGGTTGTATAAGGAGAAATCATGGAACTGCAAAAAATTGATAATAATAAAAAAGATTATTTACATTTGCTCTTGCTTGCAGATCCGAGTGAAGAAGCAATAAATCGCTATTTATATGACGGAGAGTTGTATATTTTAAAAGATGGCCCGCTTACTGCAGCAGCTGCAGTTTTGTATCCTCTGAGCGATGAGGAATGTGAACTAAAGAATATAGCTGTGCTGGAACGATTGCAGGGTAAAGGGATTGGTTCTGAATTTCTTAAACAGCTTATCAAATTAGCATCTGAAAAATATTCTTATATGCTGGTCGGCACAACCTCTCAAACGGAAAGATTCTATAAATCGTTGGGATTTGAGTACAGTCATACCATCCCTAACTTTTTTGTGGATAATTATCCTGAACCTATTTTTGAAAACGGAATTCAATGCATTGATATGCGGTGCTTTAGAAAGAAGTTATAGCCTAATTGAATAACAAGGTATGCTGTTGATCTAATCATAAAACATTTAATAAAGAAAGACAGGAGGTAGGCGAATGAGTCCCTTGGAAGCAGCCGTAACAGAATATATTGAGAAGCATAAAACGGAGATGTATTCATTATTGGCAAAGCTAGTGAGTTTTGATACTCAAAATTTTTCAAGCTATGGTCGAGAAAAAGAGTGTGCAGAATATATTGCAACTTTATATGAAGAGTTAGGATTGGAAACAGATCTTTTTTCTCCAGCAAGTTTACCAAATATAAAGGAGCATCCGGATTTTTTGGATGGCAGGTCGGCAGAAGACAGGCCGAATGTAGTGGGTGTATACAGGGCTGAGGACGAGTCAGGCAGAGTTATGCTTGCTGCACACACTGATACGATGCCAGTAGGAGATCCGGAAAAATGGACCATGCCACCCTTTGGCGGTGAGATCAAAGACGGTAGGATGTTTGGCCTGGGAATCGGCGATAACAAATTTGGTTTAGCAACCAGTTATTATGCTCTGAAGGCAGTAATCGACAGTGGGATTCCTTTGCGCAGGTCAGTAGTCTTATGTGCATATTCAGATGAAGAATATGGTGGAGGAAATGGAGCGCTGGCGGCTGCCCTAAAGTATCCCTGTGACGTTATCGTCAATACTGACGGGGGGAACTATGAAATATGGATGGTTGCTCCGGGCGGCAGCGTATATGAAATAAAACTGAAATCAGTTGAACCGGTGAACAGCTCTGAGAAGATAATAGAGGCCTTATACAAGGTCAAGACCAGGCTTAATGAATTTGCCCGGAGGCGCAAGGAAGAGATGCATAATAATAAGTGGTTCGGTGGAACTGATATGGAGAAAGGCGCTTACCGTATAATGGAGTTTAAAGTCGGCGATGCAGGTTCAAACCTGGATACAGGGAAACTTGGATTTGTTTTCTATACCGATAAGGATAAAGAAGCAATTGAAAAGGAATTACAGGAAATTGAAGCTGATCTCAGAACTGAATTTGAAAAGGCGGGCATAGAGACGGAAGGCTTCGTACCAACAACACGTTTTTTCCATTATATGGAGGCTGATGAGAATGATCCAGCAATTACCCTAATGAGGGATCTGGCTTCTGATGCTATTGGATATCCTGTAAAGATGGCAGGTGCCGCCTTGTCGGATCTTTCTCTGTTCTTAAAATATGGAAGCAAAAGCAGCTTTAATATTGGCATCGCCGGTGATTTTGGAAGGTATGGAGGCGCTCATCAGCCGGATGAATATGTTGAGCTGCATGAACTGCTTGCATATACAAAAACTCTTGCCCGTTTCATAGTTAAATGGTGTACTTGAGTATATTCTAATTAAGTAAACTATACTTAAAAGCTGAGCCAGGTTCATCCTCTTCGGTTTGAAATTTATCACAATCGAGGAATGAGCTTCGGCTCGTTTTTTTATGCTATTAAATAGATAATAC
>JAAYRW010000060.1 GCA_012518555.1 Tissierellia bacterium | reverse complement strand
CCTATATATCCGGAAGTAGGTCAAGATATGGAAACATGCACTACAAAGGTTATCGAGTTTCCTCAGAAGGCCCCCCAAGGAAGAACTAAATATGATGTAACGGCAATTGAACAGTTAGAAAATTATAAATTATTTATGGAAAATTACGTTGAGCATAACTGCTCCATTACTGTCCATGTAAGAGAAGATGAATGGGATGAAGTAGAGCAGTGGGTATGGGATAACTGGGATGATGTTGTAGCACTATCCTTCTTATCATTAGACGATAGTTTCTACCAGTTAATGCCTTACGAATCAATAACAGAAGAGGAATATAAGAGGAGAGTAAAAGAAATGAAGCCCTTTATTCCTTCCTTATTAAGTAAGTACGAAGTTCAGGAAGGAATGTTAGATGTGGGAGACGATGGATGCGATACGGGAATATGTCCTATAAGATAATATGATAATAAAAAAATCTTCTGAACATTCAGAAGATTTTTTATAACTTATCTCTAAATAGGCAGTTCCTATTACAATATTTGGTATTTAAGGGGTGAATTTATAGTTGACATTACTTCCAATTAATGTAATATATTATTGTGTTAAAAAATTGTAACTATTAAATATTTCATACATATAGTATAATTTATCTTATTATATTTATTATAAGATATTTTATTAGCTTTATTGTAATAAAAAATTAACAGCTAGACTCAATCAAAATAGAAAGGATTGAACATTATGGAAGTAGTAATTAAAGATAATTATCAAGAAATAAGCCAATTAGCAGCAAATTACTTATTTGATACCGTTAAGAAAAAAAATGATGCAGTATTAGGACTTCCCACTGGCTCAACCCCCTTGGGAATGTACCAAATAATAATTGATAAATACAAAGATAACTGTTCCTTTCAAAATGTAAGGACATTTAATTTAGACGAATACGTAGGATTAGATAAAACTAATAAATGTAGTTATTGTTACTATATGGAAAACATCTTATTTTCTCATATCGATATTAAAGAAGAAAATATCTATATACCTAATGGAGTTGCAGAGAATATGGAAGAGGAATGTCGTTACTATGAAAATTTAATCCGGTCAAGGGGACCGATGGATATATTGTTTCTTGGCATAGGTCCTAACGGTCATATAGGTTTTAACGAGCCAAATTATTATTTTGAACCCTATACCCATGTAGTAAAGCTTACAGATAATACCATTGCCGCCAACTCGAGGTTTTTTGATAGTATAGAAAGTGTACCTAAGACTGCTATTACTATGGGTATGAAAACAATCCTATCGGCAAAAAAAATAGTAATGTTGGCAACAGGCCATAACAAAGCAGAAGCAATAGCTAAAAGTATAAAGGGAAAAGTTACCCCGCAAGTTCCTGGCTCTGTATTACAACTTCACAATAACGTAACCCTTATAATAGATAAGGATGCGGCAAAATACTTATAAGAGAACAGACTTTATTAATTATTAACCACTTATTGTAAGTGGTTTTTCTTGTTTCTATGTGTAGGGTATTGTTTTACAGCCGAAGATTCTAAGGAAGTAGGGTCTAAAGCCAGAATTATTAACATAAAATTAACATTCAAATTATGTTATTATTAAGGAAAAGGTGGTATAATATAGTTAATAATCTTTAGGAGTAACAATGTTTAATATACAGGAAGAATTAAAGAAATTGCCTGATAGTCCCGGAGTTTATCAAATGAAAAATAGCTTGGGCGAAATTATTTATGTAGGCAAGGCTAAAAATTTAAAGAAAAGAGTCAGACAATATTTTCAGTCAAAAAATCATATAGCTAAAATACAGGCTATGATAAAAAATATTTCTGAATTTGAATATATAATTACAGACAATGAAGTAGAAGCCTTAATACTTGAAGCAAATTATATTAAAAAATACAGGCCTAAGTACAATACTCTCTTGCGAGATGATAAGCAATACCCATATATTAAAATATCTGTACAGGAGAAATATCCTAGAATTTACAAGGTTAGAGAAGTAAAAAGAGATGGGGCAAAGTATTTCGGTCCCTATCCCAGTGCCTATGCTGTTAATGATATTATTGAAACAATAGGTAGATTGTATAAAATAAGGAAGTGCTCCTTGAAACTTGATGGTACAAAGAAGCGTCAAAGGCCCTGTATGTACTACTATATAAATAGATGTACAGCACCTTGTATGGGAAATGTAGATGAAGAAGAATATAGGGCAGAAGTAGATAAGGCAACTAGTTTTTTAACCGGCGGTCAGGATATTATTAAATCCTTAAGAGAAAAGATGATTAAAGCTTCTGAAAATATGGATTATGAAGAAGCTGCTAAGTATAGAGATCAAATTAAGGCTCTTGAAGTAATTTCCGAAAAACAAAAAATTGTCTCTGCCAACTCATATATAGATCAAGATATTATAGGTAGTGCCATCGGTATAGATGAAGCTTGTATCCAGATTTTCTTCGTTAGAAACGGAAAAATTATTGGAAGTGAGCATTATCTTCTTACAAATATTGAAAACGAAAGTAGAGAAAAAATAATAGAGTCATTTTTAACTCAGTTTTATACAGGAACCGTGTATATTCCAAAAGAAATATACATTGAAACAGAAGTAGAAGATATGGAAGTATTAGAAAAACTTTTATCTGAAAAGAGAGGTAATAAAGTTTCCTTGAAAGTTCCGGTAAAAGGCGAGAAAAGCATGCTGGTTAAAATGACTAAGAAAAACGCCCTTGAAATTTTGGAAAAGGGCAGTGAGAGAATAAGAAGAAGAATTGATGAAAGCATGAAAGCCCTTGAAGAGCTTAAAAATATTTTGGAATTAGAGGAAATACCTAAGCGAATAGAAGCTTACGATATATCTAATATACAAGGCCTTCAGTCTGTCGGTTCCATGGTTGTTTTTGAGAAGGGGATTCCTAATAAGAGCAACTATCGTAGATTTAGAATAAAGACAGTAAGAGGTCCTGACGATTATAAAAGTATGGAAGAAGTATTAGAAAGAAGAATTAATAGAGGATTAGGTCAAGACAAAAAAGCTTTCAACAAGATGCCTGATTTAATTTTAATAGATGGTGGAAAGGGCCAAACTAATATTGCTGAAGAAGTAGTAAAGAATTTTGGTTTAAATATACCAGTTTGTGGCATGATAAAGGATGACAAGCATACTACTAGAGGATTGATATTTGGCAATAAGGAAATAGAGCTAAATAAAAGGGACCTAGTATACAAGCTTATATATAGAATTCAGGAAGAAGCTCATAGATTTGCACTGAATTATCACAGAAATTTAAGAGATAAAACATTGTTTAAATCAGAATTAGACAATATAGAAAACATAGGAGAAAAGAGAAAAATAAATTTACTTAAAGAATTTGGTTCTGTTGAAAATATAAAAACTAAAAAGGTGGAAGAGCTTTCAGCAGTAGCTGGAATGAATAAAAGAGCAGCAGAATCAGTTTATAATTACTTTAATAAAATCGAAAAATAAGAGCTTAATAGTGGAGTATCTCATCTTTCGATTCTATGAGACTCTTCACTATATACTAGGACATGAATTGTTAAATCTTTACTTTAATTGATAAGGGATGGTAGGATATGCAGTATGTAAAACTTGAGGATTTAGTTAGTTATACGGGAATAGAGCCTGTTTATTATCCGGAGGATGTTCAGTCTAGGATATATACACCTGATATTATAAGGCCGGGACTTCAAATGGCAGGATACTTCGACTGGTTTTCCTTTGAAAGAGTGCAAGTTATGGGAAAAGCAGAAACTTTGTATTTCAAAAATTTAGATGAAAGGGTAAAAGAAGAACGGATAGATAAATTTTTCAGCTTTCCCATACCAGCATTAATAGTTGCTAATGAAATGGAAGTTGAAGATATAATTATTCACTATGCAAAGAAATACAAAAGGCCTGTTTTTAAATCTGGCGAAAAAACAGATAAATTAGTAAATGTAATGATTAACTTCTTAGAAGAAGAATTAGCTGAAGAAACTACCTTACACGGTGTTTGTTTAGAAGTTTTTGGTGTAGGGGTTTTGTTGAAAGGGAAAAGCAGTATTGGTAAAAGCGAAACTGCCCTTGAATTAATAAACAGAGGTCATAGGCTTGTAGCAGACGATGCGGTAATAATTAAAAAAGTTGAAGGAGGTCTTAAAGCAACTTGCCCTGAATTAACACAACATCTAATGGAAATACGTGGAATAGGAATACTTGATATTAAGCATTTGTTTGGTGTAGGCTCTATTAGAATTGAACAATTTATAGAACTAGTGATTGAATTAGAGGAATGGGACGAAAATAAAGAATATGATAGAATAGGCGTAGATGAAGAATATACAGTTATACTAGGGGTAAATGTTCCCACTGTAGTAATACCTGTAAGGCCTGGGAGAAATCTTTCAGCTATAATTGAAATAGCTGCAAAAAATTACAGACAAAAACTTCTTGGTTATAATCCTCTTGAAAGTTATAACAAGAAATTCCACAGTATAGTTCGTAAATAGTACAAGTTTTTTTGTTGCAATAAATATTCATTTGGGATATAATTTAATCAGTATTGGTCGTTAGTCAATATTGAAATAATTAAATATATAGGAGGATAAATTAATGTCAAAAGTTATGAAAACTATGGATGGAAATACGGCTGCTGCCTATATTGCATATGCATTTACAGAAGTAGCTGCAATTTTCCCCATAACACCTTCTTCACCGATGCCTGAGCTTATAGATGAATGGGCTGCAAACGGTCAGAAAAACATATTTGGACAAACTGTAAGAGTTACAGAACTTGAATCTGAAGCAGGTGCTGCAGGTGCTGTTCATGGATCATTACAAGCAGGAGCATTAACTTCAACTTTTACTGCATCTCAAGGTTTGCTCTTGATGATACCAAATATGTATAAAATTGCAGGTGAATTATTGCCAGGAGTATTTCATGTTACAGCCAGAGCAGTAGCAGGACATGCATTATCAATATTCGGTGATCATTCAGACGTTATGGCAGCAAGACAGACAGGATTTGCTTTCTTAGCAGCCGGTAGTGTTCAAGAAGTAATGGATATTTCTGCAGTAGCGCATTTAGCGGCTATTAAATCGAGAGTTCCTTTCGTTAATTTCTTTGACGGTTTCAGAACATCCCACGAAATACAAAAAATCGAAACTCTTGAATACCAAGATCTAGCTAAATTAGTAGATATGGATGCTATTAAGGAATTTAGAAACAGAGCTCTAAATCCTGAAAATCCTGTTACAAGAGGAACTGCCCAGAACCCGGATGTTTTCTTCCAAGCAAAAGAAGCTTCCAACAAATTCTACGATGCTGTTCCTGATATAGTAAATGATTATATGAAAGAAATCAGCAAACTTACGGGACGAGAATATAAACCATTTGTTTACTATGGTGCTGAGGATGCAGAACGTATAATAGTTGCTATAGGGTCTGTAACAGAAGCGGCAAAAGAAGTTATTGATTATTTAAATGATAAAGGGGAAAAAGTAGGAATAGTTATAGTTCATTTATACAGACCTTTCTCATCAAAATATTTCTTTGACGTATTGCCAAAGACTGTTAAAAAGATAGCAGTATTAGATAGAACAAAAGAACCTGGTTCTGTTGGAGAACCACTATACTTAGATGTAAAATCACTATTCTATGGAAAAGAAGATGCTCCTCTTATAGTAGGCGGAAGATATGGTCTCGGTTCCAAAGATACTACACCAGCTCAGATACTTGCTGTATACGACAACTTAAAAGCTGAAGAACCAAAGAATGACTTTACAATAGGTATAGTTGACGATGTAACCTTTAAATCATTAGAAACTCCTAAATTAATAAATGTGTCATCTCCAGGAACTGTAAGATGTAAATTCTGGGGACTTGGTTCAGACGGTACTGTTGGTGCCAACAAAGATGCAATAAAAATTATCGGTGACCATACAGACATGTATGCTCAAGGATATTTCTCCTATGATTCTAAAAAATCCGGTGGTGTAACTGTATCCCATTTAAGATTCGGTAAACAACCTATAAGATCCACTTACTTAGTGGAAGAAGCAGACTTTATTTCACTATCACAGCAATCATATGTAGATAAATACGATGTATTGGAAGGATTGAGAGCAGGTGGAACTTTCCTGTTAAATACTATATGGTCTGAAGAAGAATTAGATGCTAATCTGCCAGCTAAGTATAAGAGATATATGGCTGAAAAAGACATTGAATTTTACACAATTAATGCAACTGAAACAGCTCAAGAAATAGGCTTAGGTAATAGAACTAATATGATAATTCAGTCTGCATTCTTTAAATTAGCAAATGTTATTCCTGTAGAAGATGCAGTTAAATATTTATACGACGCTATTGAATCATCCTATGGAAGAAAAGGGGATGCAATAGTTGAAATGAATAGAGCTGCCGTTGATAGAGGAATTACTGAACTAAAGAAAATAGATATACCTGAAGAGTGGAAAAATGCAACAGACGACAATAAAGCAAATAGTGGTTTAGCTCTACCTTTCACAGAAGATGAAAAACCTGAATTTGTTAAGAATGTTGCAGATGTTATGAACAGACAAGAAGGAGATAAGCTACCTGTAAGTACATTTGTAGGAATAGAAGACGGAACATTCCCACACGGTACTGCTGCTTATGAAAAGAGAGGAATTGCAGTAACTGTTCCTAGATGGATATCAGAAAATTGTATTCAGTGTAACCAATGTGCCTTTGTTTGTCCTCATGCAGTTATAAGACCGACCTTGTTAGATGAAGAGGAAAAAGCTAATGCACCGGAAACTTTTGAAACAATTAAAGCTATTGGTAGAGGCTTGGAAGGATTAGAATACAAAATTCAAATAAGTCCTCTAGATTGTACAGGATGCGGTAACTGTGCAGATATTTGTCCTGGTAGAAGAGGCGAAAAAGCATTAGTAATGACTCCTATTGCAGAAGAAGTTGAAAAAGAAGTTCCAAACTGGAAGTATGCAATTGAAAAAGTTACTATTAAAGATAATTTAATGGATAAAAACACAGTTAAAGGAAGTCAGTTCTGTAAACCATATTTTGAATTCTCAGGGGCATGTGCAGGTTGTGGTGAAACTGCCTACGTGAAAGCTATTACACAATTGTATGGCGACAGAATGATGATTGCAAATGCAACAGGCTGTTCATCAATTTGGGGAGCTTCAGCACCGTCAACACCCTATACTAAGGATGCAGACGGCAGAGGACCATCATGGGCTAACTCCTTGTTCGAAGACAATGCAGAGTATGGATTCGGAATGGCAACGGCTGTTAGACAATTAAGAGACAGCGTTCAATTGTCAATGGAAGAACTTTTAGAAAAAGATGTTAAGCCTGAATTGAAAGAAGCATTCCAAGAATGGATTGCTAACAGAGAGTTAGGCGAAGAATCTAAAGTTGCAAGCGCAAAAGTTCTAAAAGAATTAGAAGGATTTGAGCCATCTGACGATTGTAAAGATGCAATTCAGAATATACTAGATAAGAAAAATTATTTAGTTAAAAAGTCTCAGTGGATTATCGGTGGAGACGGATGGGCTTATGATATAGGATACGGTGGATTAGACCATGTATTAGCATCTGGCGAAGACGTTAATGTTCTGGTATTAGATACGGAGGTCTATTCAAATACAGGAGGACAATCTTCAAAAGCTACTCCTACAGCTTCAGTTGCTAAATTTGCTGCAGCAGGTAAGAGAGTTAAGAAAAAAGACCTTGGTCTTATTGCAACAACTTACGGCTATATATACGTAGCACAAGTTGCTATAGGTGCTAATATGAACCAATTCCTAAAAGCAGTAAAAGAAGCTGAAAGCTATAACGGACCATCCTTGATTATAGCTTACGCTCCATGTATTAACCATGGAATTAAAGCAGGAATGGGTAAGACTGTTGAAAGAGAAAAGCTAGCTGTAGAAGCAGGTTACTGGCATCTATACAGATTTAACCCACTTCTAAAAGAAGAAGGTAAGAATCCATTCCTATTAGATTCAAAAGCACCTTCAGCTTCATTTAGAGAATTCCTGGAAGGTGAAGTAAGATATACATCACTGAAAACATCATTCCCAGAAATAGCTGAAGAACTATTTGTTAAAGCAGAAAAAGACGCTCAAGACAGATACGACAGCTACGTAAGAATGGCAGAAATGAAATACTAAAGCAAATATTTTGGCGAATGAGACTAGAAGTTGAAGAAGACAGGTACCCCTGTCTTCTTTCTATTAAAGACCTAATCTCCAATACCCTGGCGAATTCTTATGTTAAGACCTAGCCAAGGATCTCATAATTAAAAAATAAAATTTACAGGAAAATCATTCTTAATTTCATAAATAATACCATGCCCCTATAAGTTTAATTGATTTGATATTAGGAATAATATAAGTAAATATATTTTTTAGGAGACCTAGTAATGAATAAACCAAAACCTGATGACAGAAGAGACAATGTAGAAAGAATTCAGTCAAACATTGACAATACTATAAGAAATTACAGAGAAACTAAAGATGCCATAAAATTGGCGGAAAATGAAAAACAAAGATTAGAATTAGAACAAAAGAACAAACGCCGTGAACACGCATTGAAAGGAATGCGAAGAGAAATTAGAGAGGAAGCAATAGATAGAAAAAACAATTATAAATAATACAGCTTATCTTCCCCATATTTAACTCTGCATATGCAGAGTTATTTTTTGTGTCTTGCAGAATTCATCAATCTACAATATAATTAATTATAAATTTATTTGAAAGGACTACAAATGATAAATATAAAAGTAAAAGAAGTTGCTGAAATATTAAAGGCCCGCTTAATCGGCAATAATTACGATAAATATATTAAAGGAGTAAGTATAGATTCAAGAAAGGTCACTGAAGGCAGTCTCTTCATACCTATTAAGGGCATGACTGTAGATGGTCACAGTTTCATTAATGAAGCCATAAAGAAGGGGGCAGCAGCAACATTATGGAATAAAGACAAGCCTAACCCTCCTAGTGATATTCCAGTTATTTTAGTAGATGATACTTTAAAGGGTCTCCAAGAATTAGCAGGAAGTTATAGGAAGGGATTAAAAGCAAAAATAGTAGGAATTACGGGTAGTAACGGAAAAACTTCAACAAAGGATATTACTGCTGCAATATTATCTAATAAATATAAAACTCAAAAAACCATGGGTAATTATAATACGGAAATAGGAGTACCTTTTACCTTGCTCAGTTTAGATGAAGATTGTGAAGTTGCCGTTATTGAAATGGGTATGGAAAGAAAGGGGGAAATTGACTTTTTAACTAATTTAGTTCAGCCAGACATTGGAATTATAACTAGCCTAGGATTAGTCCATATAGACAACTTTCCTTCCATAGAGGAAATTGCTAAAGCAAAGTTTGAAATCGTAAATGGTATAAAAGATAAAGGATTATTTATATATTATGGAGACGATGAACTTATTGAAGAAACAGTAAAAAATACAGAAATTAAAAAAGATATTCGCAAACAAACTTTTGGCAATAGAGAAACTAATACTATTTGGCTGAAAGAATTTGAAGAAAGTTTAGAAGGTATAAAAATTAAAATTAGTGACGAAAGTTTTGATCAACTTAAAATAGATATTTTAGGCAAACACCAGGCTTTAAATGCTATGGCAGGAATCTTAGCAGCTAAAGAATTAGGGATGAACAGCAAAGAAATTAGCCAAGGTTTGTCCAAAATCGAAAAAACAGGTCTAAGAAATGAAATAATCAGAATCAACAATTGCAACATTCTAAATGATTGCTATAAGTCAAATCCTGTAAGTATAGATGCAGCCTTAAATATTTTTAAACTATTTAATTCGGAAAAGAAAGTAGTAGTCTTGGGAGATATGTTAGGTTATAGGGATATGAGTTACAAGATCCACTACAGGGTAGGGAAAAGTTTATCTAACTATAAAATCGACCAATTGATAACTATAGGCCAAGAAGCGAAAGCTATTGGAAAGGGTGCCAGAGAAAATACAAATATTGAATCCATTGTTGAATTTGATAGTAAAGAAGAAGCAACTCTATATTTAAAGAAGTATATAGAAGAGGATTGTACAATCCTTATAAAAGGTTCAAGATTTTTACAACTTGAATATATAGCAAATAAATTAAAGGAGTGGGAAAATGAAAATTAAATTAGCAATACTGTTCGGAGGAAAATCTGACGAATATTCTATATCATTGAATTCAGCAGCAGCAATTATTAAAAATGTGCCGGAAAATTTATTTGATCTTACATTGGTAGGAATAACAAAGGAAGGCCAGTGGCTTCATTATGAGGGAAGTGCCGAAAGTATAAATAAGGATACATGGAACCAAGGAAATTTAAGTCCTCTTTTATTGAGTATGGGAGATTTTAAAGGATTAATAAAGCTTAATGAAGAAAATAATGAATTTGAAAAAATCCCCATAGATTGTATTTTTCCCGTACTTCACGGAAGAAACGGTGAAGATGGTACAATCCAGGGAATGTGTCAGATGGCAGGAATTCCTTTCGTAGGTTGCCATATGACTTCCTCTGCTATAGCTATGGACAAGGAGTTTACTCACATAATATGTGAATCTGCAGGAATAAAAATGGCACCATACATATCAGTGGTAAATTCTAAAACTTTAAACATCAAGGACTTATATAAGAGTGCCTATGAAAAACTGTCTCTTCCTATGTTTATTAAGCCTGCTAACAACGGTTCTTCTTTAGGCATAAGCAAGGTTAGAAATTATGATGAATTTGAAAGTGGAGTAATGGAAGCCTTTGAATATGACAACAAAATAGTAATAGAAAGAACAATTGAAGGATTTGAAATAGGATGTGCTTTAGTAGGGAATGAAGACCTTATCATAGGAGAAGTTGATGAAATAGATACTAAAAATGACTTTTTCGACTATGTTGAAAAATATTCTCAGCATAACTCCAAGATCCACTGTCCTGCGCGAATAAGTGATGAATTACAGGCTCAAGCTAAAGAAATTGCTGCTAAAACCTACAAGGCATTAGGTTGTAGAGGCCTCGCAAGGGTTGATATGTTCCTGACACCTAATAATGAAATATATTTAAATGAAATCAATACTATTCCCGGCCTGACAGATTTAAGCAGGTACCCATCAATGCTTAAAAAAATAGGCATTGAGTATAAAGACTTAATTACTAAATTAGTAGAACTGGCAATGGAAGAATAATTACTTATCTTTTTTAATGTTAATTTTTTCTTGAGCCGCTGCTGTTAATATAGTTTGACTTATATTACTAATAAACTTTCCTAGTATAATTTGATCTTTTGCATCGACCTTATCTATTAACAAAATCCCAATTAAGGTTGACAAAAGTATAAATTGCTTAGGGGGCAAAGAAACTATGTATGAAATCAAGGATTTGTATCCACTGCTTGATACACTCTCTATAATTGTTTTATTAGAGTCTTCATCAATATTTAATTTTTTCACTATATTTTCAAATACCTTATCTTTATCCATTAAACCTACCTCTCCTTTACTAAATTAATATATGTTTAAGTTAAGCGAAAGTTACTAGGTAGGATAAAAAAGAGAACGGCTTGCCGTTCTCTATAGTTTTATCTAAAGATTTACTTTAATCCTAAAATCTCTCTTGCTTCATCTGGTGTTGCAACTTCTCGACCGAATTCTCTTGAAAGTCGTGCTACTCGTTCAACTAATTGAGCATTAGATGTTGCAAGTTCACCTCTTTTATAATAAACGTTATCTTCGAATCCAGTTCTTACGTGACCGCCTAACATTATAGTAGCCATATTGATTGGAAGTTGGTGTCTTCCAACTGCGGCAGCTGTCCATGTAGATCCTGCAGGAATTGATTCAACCATGTAGAGTAAGTCTCTTAATTCTGCTCCAATAGCTCCCGGAACTCCAAGAACGAAGTCAAAGTGCGCAGGAGTTTTAATTAATCCTTGTTTGATAAATCTTATTGCAGTATCAATCATTCCTTTTTCAAAACATTCTAATTCAGGTTTTACACCAAGTTCGTACATTCTCTTAGCGAAAATTTTAATATTTTCTTCCGTATTCATGAATACATCATCAGCAAAGTTACATGTTCCCATACTTAATGTTGCCATTTCAGGTTTTAATTCAACCGGTTGTAATCTTTGCTCCGGTGTATGCCATGTGGCTCCACCAGTTGACGGTTGGAATATAATGTTGCATTTTGCTTCGATTTTTTCTTTGATTGCCCTATAGTACTCAATATCTTGCGTAGGGTTGCCCTCTTCATCCCTAGCATGGATATGTACCATTGATGCTCCTGCCAGGTAACATTCATATGCAGCTTCAGCTATTTCATCCGGTGTTATGGGTAAATTTGGCTGTTGCTCCCTAGTAACTTCTGCTCCTGTAAGGCAAGCTGTAATAACTAATTTTTCCATAATAACCCTCCATTTAAATAATTTTTTGCCTGCATCTATTTTACCTCATTTGCTAAATATAGTCAATTGATTGCTGAAACTTTAGTAAGCAATTTTAAGAGTGATTGGTAGAATAATGGGCTTAAAGGATGCTAAGATTGTTCCTAAACTATAAAATATTTTTCCAAGTAAAAAAATTAGCAAATAAGGTGGAAAAAATTTTGTGTTTATAGTATAAATATATATGAAAGAAAGACAAAGGATAAGATAAAGAAATAGGAGATAAATATGGATAGAGAATTAGCTTTGAATATAGTAAGAGTAACTGAGGCTGCCGCACTAGGATGTGGAAAATATTTAGGCAGGGGGAATAGAGAAATTGCCGACCAGGCGGCAGTAGATGGAATGAGAAGTATGTTTCAGGTTTTAGATATTGCCGGAACTGTAGTAATAGGTGAAGGGGAAATGGACGAAGCTCCTATGCTCTATATAGGTGAAAAAATAGGAACTTGGAAGGAAGGATCTCCAGAAATAGATATAGCAGTCGATCCATTAGACGGTACTAAATTAGTTGCAAAGGGACTACCTGGAGCCTTGTCAGTAGTGGCAGTTGCACCTAAGGGATGTCTACTACATGCTCCTGATATGTACATGGATAAAATTGCTGTAGGACCGGAAGCCGCCGGCTGTATAGATATTACTGCTTCGATAGAGAAGAATTTATATAATGTTGCAAAAGCCTTGTGTAAGGATATTACTGACTTAACAGTTATTATCCAAGACAGGGAAAGACATGAAGAGTTAATCCAAAGAGCCAGAACTATTGGTGCAAGAATTAAACTATTTGGAGACGGAGATGTGGCAGCGGCCATAGCTACATGTTTTAGTGAATCAGGTGTAGATATGTTTATAGGAAAAGGTGGTGCTCCTGAAGGAGTAATTTCTGCAGCTGCCCTTAAATGTTTAGGCGGTGAATTCCAGGGGATTTTAAGACCTGAAAATGAAGAAGAGAAAAGAAGATGTTTGGAAATGGCAGGGGACGAAAATTGGAGTAAAGTTTTGACAATGGAAGACTTGGCAAAAGGAAACGACATACTCTTTGCTGCTACCGGAGTATCAGACGGCGATCTCCTAAAAGGAGTTAGATATATGGCAAATAACAGGGCAAGAACTGCCTCTGTAGTAACTCGTTCTAAATCAGGAACTATACGCTTTATAGAAACGACACATATTTTAGATAAGAAACCATCCTACGCCTATATATATAAATAGCTGTAATGAATAGGGACATACCTTTAAGCTGTGTCCCTTATATATAGATAACATTAATTCTTTTACCTGCTTTTCTTAGTTCCGCAATTAAATTATTGATTATATTTTTTTTAATGTTAAAATCTGCAGGAAAGTTTGGATTTTGGTGGGCAGGGTTTACTGCCCTACCTAAATAAAAATTTAAGTGTGTTCCTATGTCAGTAAGAATTTTAGTAAGTAGAGAACAGCCGTCGTATTCATTAGTGATAATACTTTCAAAATTAGAATCATTTAATTTTTTTATATTTTCTAATGTTTTACCTAAGGTTAAGACCCCTTCTGTAATTAAATCAAATCCTTCCATATACGCAATTGGGGGTAGATCTTCTTTCATTGAATCCATGTCAACTTCTAAATGAAGGTTTAATTCTCTTTCTGCAATAAGTGCCGTTGTTCCACCGCATATAATTTTCCTATTATTACTGCTCTTCATAATTTCTGCAAGATATACATCCTTGTCCTTTTCAGCAGGAGGACCTATGAAGATATCGATAACTTCAGGTTTTCGAACCTTGACGGTTAAGATTGTAGTATCGTCACCAGGCTTGTTGTTGTATAAATTATTACATACGCCTATGAAATTTCCATTAACTAACTGGGAGGAACGATTTACACTGTTAAGCTCCTTTAAATATTCATTAATTTCACCCCAAGACCAACCTAAGTTAAGCATTTGGCCAATTCCAGCATGAATTGCCCCATCACTTACGACACAAAGGGCATCTTCTAAACTCAATTTAATATTAGATTCGTAAATTTTCTTATCATTAATAATTCGTTCTTGTCTTTCTATAGGAATACTTCTGTTATTAGAATAATAAAAATAAGGGGGATTATCATATTCGGCAATATAGGCATTGTTATTATTGTCAATTTTAATTATTGTAAAGGTAGAATAAGCTAATTTTCGAACTTTACATTCAGGTAAAGTGTTTATGATAGTTTCAATAGTATCATCTATGGATGCTCCTTCTTTTAGCATTGTAACGGCAATTTTTGTTGTCATTGTAGCAAGTATGTTAGCCTTTACGCCACTGCCTAAACCATCAGAAAGAACTATGATAACACCATTATCATCGTAAATATATTCTACCTTATCTCCACATAGTTCTTCTGAAAATTTATTAATACTTTTATAATTTATATCAAAGAAAGTTTTCATTATTTGTTTTCCTCTAATACAACTTTTTTAAGATTTAATAAAGCAGCTTTAGTTTCTGCCGTAGTTTCTCCTAAAAGACCTGCTATTTCCTGAGCTACCCGCATCTGTTTTTCTATTACATTGTCAGCAGTTTCCAAAGTATTCAGTTTGAAGTTTATTATTTGTTCCTTCTTTAGCTCATCATCAGTGATATCATTTAATATTCCAAATAGTATTTTATTTTGAGGTAGGTAAATAATTCGTTCATATACTATTAGACCATATTTATTTAGGTTTAACTTATGTCCCACCATGCTTTCTCCAGTTTTTAAGACCTGCTTATAATTTTCATCAGGCATAATTGTAGAAAGGGCTTTTCCTTTTATATCTTTAACTCTAGTGTTAAAGGCTTTTTCTCCTGAAGGGTTTAGATCCAATATCTTTAAATCTGTATTTACTATTAGGATTATACTTGGTGAATATTCAAAATAAGTGTTTGATATTTTTTCTGCTTCGTTTCTCATATAGGGCATACACATTTGGGGATGAGATAAACCTTCTAATACTGATATTGCCTTGTCACGGCAGGTATCATAACCACATGCACCACAGTTTAACTCATCTGATTGACTATACTTGCCTGTTTGTTCCAAAACGTTTTTAATTTCTTCTTCTGAAAATGGCGGATGTATATACTGTTTATTTCTAAAGCTTTTTACATATTCAATTTCTTTTTCTTCAGGTGAATAGTTTTTATAATTATTATTCTTTAAGGAATGTATTTTGTTTTGGGCACGAATTTTCCTTACGTGTATATTTTTGCTCTTTTTAGGGACTGCAGGTCCTCCAATACAGCCTCCCTCACAGCTGTTAGCTTCGATTATTACATTTTTTAGTTCTCCCTGTGACAAGGCTTCGAAAGCTCCCTTTAAGTCATCTATACCGGATATGGTTACAGGAGTGAATTTACTGTTTTCCACAATAGAGCTAATACCTGATAATATGCCCCGTTCCAAAGGATATTTTTTACCGATATAGTTACCTTCTAAATCAGGATATGTTTCTTCAAACTTAGCCATATTTATATTTTTTGATTCTAAAAGTTTATCAATTTCTTCGAAAGAAATTACTGCATCTATAATACCGGAAAGTTGATAGCCATAGGCTTCACATTTTTTAGATAAACAAGGTCCTAAAAATACTATATAGGAATCTCTATGCTTTCTTCGAATCATTTTACAGTGGGCGACCATAGGGGAATCAATAGGTATTAAATACTCTAAAAGATCTGGGTAATAACTTTGTACCATCATGTTGACCGTAGGACAGCATGTTGTTATGGCATTTTCCTTTTCTGTACTTTTAATATAATCCCTATATAGTTTTGAAACCTGTTCAGCTCCTATGGCAGTTTCCTCAATTAGGGAGGCCCCCAAATATTTCAATACTGATATAAGTTTATAAGGTTCATCGTAAACTCCTAAGTAGGAAGGAGCAATAGAAATGATTAATTTTTTTCCTTCCGATAAAGCCTTTTCCACGTCCTTTAAATCACTGTGGATGTTTCTTGCATTTTGAGGACATACTAAAAAGCAATTGCCGCAAGCAATACATTTTTCCTCTACGATTTGTGCTTGATCGTCAATCATTTTTATAGCCTTAACAGAACAATAGCGTACGCATTTGTAGCAATTCTTACAATTAGTAGGATAAAAATCAAGAATCTTCATAATATTTCACTCTTTCCAAAACAAATTTATTAAAAAAACTTTCAGCCTTATCCGGTGTTACTGAATAAATTTTTCCGTCTAAACTTACGGATACAGCTTCAGTGCAATGACCAAGACAAAAGGCAGCCTTGAGATCAACTTGATTAGCAAGAGTTTTGATTTCGATCAGATGTTTGAAAGTTTCTATTACACTATAAGAGCCTTTTAAATGACATGCACTGCCTACACAAATTTTCAATTCAGCCATAATACACCTCGTTAATTTAAATACAAACCTACTACTTATATAGTATTAGAAAACTTTGACAAAATCAATAGTGAATAAATTAACAATTTGTAACTTATTATAAAACAGTGTATTTTTCAATAATTATCTTGACTAAAAGTTTTTAAAATGGTAATATTTATACACTTATCTAAGCTTATACCCATTTTTCCATAATATAAATCAATTTAATATGTAAGGAGGTTATATGGAGGAACTAAGAAGTTTAAAACTTTCTGAGTTAAAGGAGTTGGCAAGATCTAAAGGAATAAGTGATGCCTACAAATATAAGAAAGATGAACTTATAACTAAATTAAAAGAAATAGATAGTGAAAATAAAAAGGACCAATTGAAAGAAAACGATACGACAGCCCAAGAATTAGATAGTGAAGAGGCTTCAGTTGAGGAAGTAAAGCTACCTGAAAAAATTGTGGAAGAAATTGAATCTGGTAACTTAGAATCTGAAAGTATATCTGGTATACTTGAAACCCATACTGATGGCTACGGTTTTTTAAGAATACACAATTATTTAACTAGCGATGATGATGTATACATATCCCCTTCTCAAATCAGAAGATTTCATATGAAAACCGGCGACAAAATCACAGGTATTACAAGACCTCCCAAACAAGGAGAGAAATTCAAGGCACTGCTTTATGTCAAGGAAGTTAACGATGAAAATCCCGAATCTGCAAGAAATAGGAAAGATTTCGATACTCTTACCCCAATTTACCCTGATAAAAGAATAAAGCTAGAAATTTCCCACAAAGATATTGCAATGAGAATTATAGATCTAATTGCACCTATTGGACGAGGACAGAGAGGTATGATAGTAGCCCCTCCTAAAGCTGGTAAAACAACCATCTTGAAAAACATTGCAAATAGTATTTCTGAAAACTATCCCGAAATTGAAATAATAATGTTATTAATAGATGAACGTCCTGAAGAAGTTACAGATATGAAAAGAAGTGTAAAAGGTGATGTAGTTTATTCAACTTTTGATGAATTACCTAAAAATCATATTAAAGTTGCAGAAATAGTATTAGAGAGGGCAAAGAGGCTTGTAGAACATGGAAAGGACGTAGTTATACTTTTAGATAGTATTACCAGACTTGCCCGAGCATACAACATTACTATTACACCAACGGGAAGAACATTATCTGGAGGACTGGATCCAGGGGCTTTATATGGACCTAAAAGATTTTTCGGTGCAGCCAGGAATATAGAAGGTGGAGGAAGTCTTACTATACTTGCCAGTGCATTAATAGAAACAGGAAGTAGAATGGATGATTTAATATTTGAAGAATTTAAAGGTACAGGCAATATGGAAATTCATTTAGATAGAAAACTTTCCGAAAAAAGAGTATTCCCTGCCATAGATATTAATAAATCTGGTACCCGAAGAGAAGAATTATTGCTTAACCCTGGAGAAATGCAGACAATTTGGCAGCTAAGAAAAGCTTTAAGCAATTTTTCAGTTGCTGATGTAACTGAAAGGATAATAGATGGCCTTCTAAAATATAAGACAAACGATGAATTCGTAAAACAAACTACACAATTTTTAAATATTGAAAAAATAAGGAATGAACTTAAATAGGAATTACTAAATAATTATTGTATTATACATACCCCTATGTTATAATGTTTTAGGTAAATTGATGATTACTTATTGATATAGATTGAGAAAGAGGTGAACAGTGTGAAAAAAGGAATACATCCAGATTATAAAACTGTAACAGTAAGATGTGCATGTGGAAATACATTTGAAACCGGTTCTGTATTGGACGAAATCAAAGTTGAAATATGCTCTGTGTGCCACCCCTTCTTTACGGGCAAACAGAAGTTTGTTGATAAAGGCGGTAGAGTTGACAGATTCAAGAAGAAATACGGTATGGAGTAATTTAAAGCAGCTTTCGGGCAAATTTGGGGCAACTTGCAGATGCAAGTTGCCCCTTAAGTTTGCTATTTATGCTATTTCTTCAAGACCTGCCTTAATGCGATTAACTTCATTTTCGATGTTAGATAATCTAATGATCAATAATTTTGCCCATCTTAACACCTGCCTTTATTCAAATTCTTTTACTAGGTTCGTACTAATAAAATGACCCTATAATATGTATAGGTTTTTTTACTATATTTTTAACTTTATATAAATCTTCTTTATTTATAGTTAGGATACAGCTAGATGAAGGACCTCCCGATTTTTTCAAATCTATGGATAGGTTTTTTTCGTAATTGAAAGTGAGTCCATTATAATTTAACAAATCATTAAGTTCAGTCTCAACCCCTCTTGAACCTACTGGAAGCATTTCTTTAATATATTCACAATGAAATAATTTTTCAAAATCATCTATGTCCAATATTTTATCAGGATTATCCAGCACCTCATTTCCTACCATAGGCAATCCTACTAAAAGGCCTAGATCACCACTATTAGTTTTTTTATATTTTAACTTGCTTTTTTCACATACTCCTATAGCTGTAACACCCATGGAAGTCTGCACTGTTTTTATATTTTCTTCGGTACTACCTGTTAAATGAACTTTTGTACTTAGTTTGGATATAACTTCGTTAAATCCCTCTATAAGTTGTTTACCTGTGTCGTTCATTTCAACAGCCAATCCATCTGCCAAAATAAAAGGGGTAAAACCTAAACTCATTAATTCAGCTAAAACGACTTTTCCCGTGTGGTAGGCTGTTAGTTGAGGAGATGCTTTAATTAGATCATGTTCCTTGTAACCAATACCTCCACAAGAATCACAAGCGACACCTAAGTACCTATTTTTATCGAAATCAATAACTGTAATATCTCTAACTTGCTTAATATCCATACAAACTCCTTAATAATAGGGGTGCATTTCTTTTACCTACAAAAGCTAACCAATAAGCTTTGTCCCCCTTTTCATCTAGCACAAATTTTAACACAATATAGAAGAATTTTCACGCTTTCACAACTATATAATTGTTAAAATAATTTAACAATCTACATGCTATAGTTGTTAAAAAAACTCATTTATGCTATAATTAAAAAAACAATGGAAGTTAGGTGGTGTATATGTCTCACCAAGCAATATACAGAAAATTTCGTCCTAAAATATTCGATGATGTACTGGGACAGGAGCATGTAACGCAAACATTAAAAAATCAAATAATTTCAAATAATTTAGCCCATGCCTATCTTTTTAGCGGGATAAGGGGTACGGGTAAAACTTCCACCGCCAAAATATTTTCCAGAGCAGTAAACTGTTTAAACAACCATACAGGCAATCCATGTAATGAATGTGAAAGTTGCATAAGTATATTAGATGAAAACAATATGGATGTTATAGAAATGGATGCTGCATCAAATAACGGTGTTGATGACATAAGAGAGCTAAGGGACAAAGTAAAATTTCTTCCCGTTAACAGTAAGTATAAAGTATATATAATCGATGAGGTTCATATGTTGTCAAAAGGTGCTTTCAATGCACTGCTTAAAACTTTAGAAGAACCGCCAGAACATCTTTTGTTTATACTAGCAACAACTGAGTCCCAAAAAATACCTCCTACAATATTATCCAGATGTCAGAGATTTGATTTGAAAAGAATCAGTTCAGATATTATTGTGGAAAACTTGAAAAAAATATGCCATGAACTTAATGTAAAATATGAAGAAAAAGCATTAAAGCTGATTGCAGCAAATTCAGAAGGAGCTATGAGAGATGCCCAAAGTATATTGGACAGATGTATATCCTTCAACGAAAATGAAGTTAGTTATGAAACAGTAATTAACTTATTGGGAACAGTAAATTATCAAGTTGTAACAGAAACAGCAAATGCAATTATTGATAATAATATTGAAAAAACCATGAACTTAGTGGATGATATTTTAAACAGTGGAAAAGAACTAAGCTATTTTTTAGATGAGCTAATTATTTGCTTTAGAAATATACTCATAATAAAAACAACCAATTCTTCGGATAATATAATGAGAGTTTCTGAGGATGAAACAGAAGAACTAAAAAATTTAGGCGGTAAAATTAACGTTGATAAAACAGTTAAAATTATAGAAGATTTATCAGAGGCACAAGCAGAATGCAAAAGAGCCTTAAACCCCAGGGTTCTTTTAGAAACTAAACTTATAAAAATGTTACATAAAGTGGACACTGTAAATCTAGAGGCTTTAGTTAAAAGAATCGAAGAGTTAGAAAAAAGAATACAAACTCCCCAACTTCAAACCTACCCTAAAATTGAAGGTAAGGGTATAAAAGCTAAATCTTGGGATAAAGAAAAGTCAAAAGTAGAAACTAAATTTACAAAAAGGCCTGTTGAGAAAGAAATAAATAAATCAGAAAATCTCCAGGAGCCTGTAGAAAAGAAGATAGACAAAAGTGATGAAGCAATTTACAATGCAATAGTTAAGGGATGGCAGGATATCCTTAAAGAAATAAGAAGGGAAAATGCAGGATTACAGGCAATTATTAGAGAGTCAGAACTGGCAGGGGTAAAAAACAAGAAAGTTATATTTGAATTTGACCCAAAGTTTACTTTTCACATAAGCGCTGCAAACCAGCCTAAGAATAAGGAAAAGTTTAAAGAAGTTATAAGTAACTTTTTAAATGAAGATTGTCAGGTAGAATTTATAACTAAAAAAGAAGAGAAAGCAGTTAAACCTAAAATTACCATAGAAGATGTATATGAAGATTTAAAAAATGAATTTGGAGAAATAGTTGAATTTAAGCAGGAGGATTAAAAATGGCAAGAGGTAGAAGAATGCCCAAGGGTATGGGCGGCGGCATGAACAATATGATGAAACAAGTTCAAAAAATGCAAAAGCAAATGGAAGAAATGCAAAAAGAACTGGAAGAAACAGAAGTAGAAGCAACGTCAGGCGGTGGAGCCGTATTAGTTAAAGTTAATGGAAAAAAAGCATTGCTAGAATTAAAGATAGATCCTGAAGTAGTAGATAAGGATGATGTTGAAATGCTTGAAGACATGGTAGTGGCAGCTATTAACGAAGCTT
This sequence comes from Tissierellia bacterium, assembly GCA_012518555.1. GTDB lineage: Bacteria > Bacillota > Clostridia > Tissierellales > Sedimentibacteraceae > Sedimentibacter. Next base: position 5,657 of record JAAYRW010000060.1, on the reverse strand, counting down.
TTAGAAAAGCTGATGAAATGATGGAAACTGAAATGAGAAAAGTAACAGGTGGAGTAAATATACCAGGGTTAATGTAATGGAGAATTATACAGCACCTATAACCAAGCTTATAGAAGAGTTATCAAAGCTTCCGGGTATAGGTAGGAAATCTGCCCAGCGTCTTGCTTTTCATATATTGGATATGAAGGGCAAGGATGTGGTGGAATTGGCAAAAGCAATAGTCAATGCTAAGAAACATACAAAACATTGCCAAACATGCGGAAACTTAACAGAAGGAGAACTGTGCAATATTTGCACTAGTGCAAAGAGAGACCTTTCGACTATTTGTGTAGTTGAGGACGTAAGAGATATTACTGCCATGGAACGAACCAAAGAATATAAAGGTGTCTACCACGTTCTCCACGGTACTATTTCCCCTTTAGACGGAATAGGACCGGATGAAATAAACATAAAAAGTTTAATAACAAGGTTGAATTCAGACGTAGCAGAAGTTATTTTAGCAACAAATCCAACCATAGAGGGTGAAGCAACGGCAGTATACATATCCCGACTAATAAAACCAATGGGAATTAAGGTAACCCGTATAGCCCACGGTATCCCCGTAGGCGGCGACATCGAGTACGCCGATGAGGTAACCCTCATGCGAGCCATGGAAGGCAGAAGGGAAATGTAGTTTAAATAAAGTTGTTGTAGAAAATCATAGGGAAAAGGTAGAAGTAATGCCTTGGACCTATGGTTTTTTATTAAGAGATTATTGAAGTTTCTTACCGGATGAAAAGCAGGCAATAGAAAAACTTAGCAGGGTTTTGTTTTGGGAATGTACATATAGAAATAAAGACTGAGGTGAGTGCTGTGATAGTAGAAAATATTTTGAGTAAAATCAATAGTGAATTGAAAAGCATACCGGGAATTGTAGGAATAGTTTTAGGTGGTTCAAGAGCAAGAGGGACTAATCTTCCAAACTCCGATATTGATATAGGAATATATTATGATGGGTCAGAAGGACTTGATATTACACAAATTAATACAATTGCAACAAAATTAGATGATGAACATAGGGAAGAATTAGTTACATCTTTAGGGGAATGGGGTCCTTGGATTAACGGTGGAGGTTGGCTTGTAGTTCAAGGCTATCATGTGGATTTTATATTCCGTGACATACAAAGGGTTTCAGAGCTTATAGATGATTGCTTAGAAGGGAAAGTTACAACTCATTACCAAACAGGTCATCCTCATGCCTACCTGAATGTCATGTATATGGGTGAAATCTCCATTTGTAAAATACTGTTTGACCCTAATGGTAAAATTTCAGAATTAAAATCTAAGACGATTCCCTATCCTAAAACCTTAAAAGATGCAATAGTGCAATATTTTATGTTCGAAGCCTCATTTTCCTTAATGTTTGCAGAGGATAATATCCATAAGGATGACATTTATTATGTATGTGGACATTGTTTTAGAAGTATTTCTTGTTTAAATCAAGTTTTATTTGCTTTGAATGAAGAATATTGCATTAATGAGAAAAAGTCTGTTAAAATGATTGATGGCTTTAGTATGAAACCAAGGAATTACAAAAAGAGAGTAGACAAGATTATTACATTACTTTCTTCTAACAAAAATAGTGCAGAAGAAGGAGTAAATATGCTTAAAGAACTTATTTCTGAAGCTAAAAGGCTTCTTAGCAGTAGTTGAACTACTATAATTGTTGTAGCCCTGATTGGCAAACTTTGACTTTCTTGGAAGGTGATAGTGTAAGAAGCGCCAATCTAATTGACATTTGACAATGACAAAATATGGATGTAAAATATATTTGGCATATGTCAAATATATAATGATGGGGGTGTCCTTATGGGCCAAGTGTTGAATAAGGATAAGTTTTCTCTTATAAAAAAATTAATAGAAAGAAACGGATATAAGTTTACAAAACAAAGAAAATTAATATTAGAACAATTCTTTATTGCTGACAGACATTTGACAGCAGAAGAAATATATCAAAGACTGAATAAAAGTAATATTGGTCTTGCTACAGTATATAGAAATGTAAAGATATTTAGTAATATGGGGATAGTAAAGGAGATTGTCGTAGATGGTGTAAGTTATTATGAACTAAAGATTTATAGCAAAAAGCCACTACATCTCCATTTCCAGTGTGTTAATTGTAATGAAATAATAGACATCGATGAAAGAAAAGTTGCTTTAGGATACTTAAAGTTAAATAAGACCATCGAAGATATAAATGATTTGGAAATATATGATGTAGATATAATGTTTATTGGACTATGTAAAGGGTGCAGGGAGTCCATAGAATAAAAGTCTATACAATTATCCATACTTCAATTTTCAAATTCTCTTCTGTATATACTCCAATGATTATGTATTGGAGTTATTTTTTTATGGTAAAATTGACTGAGCTCATTAGGCTTGGCAGTAAGAACACCTAATTTTAGACTGGTTTAAATAATTTTAAGAAAACAGTATTGACATTAGATGGCAAATGTCATATATTGTATTTAACAAAATAAAAATCAGTCCAGTATTTATAATCTGATAAAATGAGGAGGTGTAAAGTGAAATTAGGTGAAATTGCTGAAATAAGGGCAGGATTAGTATTAACAAGAAAAAAAGCAACTGTTAAATACCAAATTCAAAAAATATATAAACTAATAACTCTAAAAAATATTGAGGATAAGGGAGTATTCAATGAAGAAGCTTTTGAAATATTTGAAAGTAATGATGAATTAAATAAAGAATACTTTACTGAAGAAGGAGATATCCTTATAAGATTAAGTGCCCCTTATACAACTATTAACATCGAAAAAAGAACAGCAGGCCTATTAGTACCTTCTTATTTTTCTATAATTAGGCTTAGAACACAAAAATACATTCCAGAATATATTACATGGTATCTAAATTCCGATAAGGTAAAAAAAGAACTTATTAGATCACAAACTGGTACAGCCATGTCAACTACAAATAATAAAATAATTTCTTCCATTAATATAAAAGAAATTCCAATAGAAGACCAAAAAAGAATAGCTAAAATTAGAGAACTATATTTAAAAGAAAGAGACTTGCTAAATAGCTTAATCAAGGAAAAAGAAAAACATTATAAAGGATTAACTGATAAATTAATAAATAAAAACTAAGGGGTGTAAGTATGAACCAAAAAACAATACAGACACAAGTAAATCAAATATTATGGGAAGCTTCGGATACTTTCAGAGGGAAAATAGATTCAAGTATATATAAGGATTACATACTTGTAATGCTATTTATAAAATATCTAAGCGATAGCTATAAAGAGAATTTAGAAGAGCATACCAAGAGATATGAAGGAAACCAAGAAAGAATTAAAAGAGCAATGTCCAGGGGAAGGTTTATTGTTAATGAAGAATCTACTTTTGATTATCTTTACAGTAAAAGAAATGCACCAGAAGTAGGAGCCGAAATTAACAAAGCATTGGAAAAATTGGAAGAAGATAATCCGGCTAAGTTAAGAAATATTTTCAGAAATATAGACTTTAACAGCCAAGCGGTACTGGGACAAACAAAGGACAGAAATGCAATGCTAAGAACTTTGTTGGAGGATTTCGCTAAACTAGACTTAAGACCTTCAAAAATCGGAGATGAAGATATAATTGGAAACTCTTATCAATTTATGATTGAAAGGTTTGCTTCAGATGCAGGAAAAAAAGGCGGAGAATTTTTTACCCCGTCAATGGTTTCAGAACTTCTTGCAAGACTTGTAAAGCCAAAAGAAAATGACAGAATATATGACCCAACTTGTGGTTCTGGTTCCCTGCTTATAAGGGTAGTAAACCAAGTTGCCAGTAGAAAAGTAGCTATATATGGCCAGGAAAGAAACGGACAAACTCACTCTCTTTGTATGATGAATATGTTTTTACACGGTATAGACGATGCTAAAATTGAGTGGGGAGATACTTTATCCAACCCCCTACATTTGGAAGACGGTAAGCTAATGAAGTTTCAAGTGATAGTAGCCAATCCTCCCTTCTCCTTAGACAAGTGGGCTATGGGATTTGCAGGAGACAATGATGAAAAGTTTAAAATGGAAGCTAGTTTAGACCCTTATGGAAGGTTCGAATGGGGAGTACCACCTGCATCAAGGGGAGACTATGCTTTTGTTCAGCATATGTTATATTCTTTGGCTGAAGAAGGCAGAATGGCAGTAATATTACCCCATGGAGTATTGTTTAGGGGAGCTAGTGAAGGAAGAATTAGAAAACAAATAATAGACATGAATCTTTTAGATGCGGTAATAGGTCTCCCAGAAGCATTGTTTTTCGGTACAGGGATTCCTGCATGTATTATGCTATTAAAAAAGAACAGAACAAAAAGAGATGTATTATTTATAGATGCTTCAGGAGAAGGAAATTTTGAAAAGGGCAAGAATCAAAATAAGCTTAGAGAACAGGATATAGAAAAGATAGTAGGAACTTACGAAAACTATGAAACAATAGATAAATACTCCTACGTTGCAAATATAGAAGAAATCAAGGAAAATGACTATAACCTAAATATCCCTAGATATGTAGACACCTTTGAAGAAGAAGAGCCAGTAGATATGGAAGAGGTGGCTAAGAGTATATCTAACATTAAAGAAGAAATTAGAAAAGTAGAAGAACAAATGGCAAAGTACTTAAAAGAGTTAGGACTCTAATTATAATATGAATGGGAGGGCAATATGTCTAAGATAGATAAATATTCACAAAAAATATTTGAAGACATAAAACGTTTGACAGATGACGGAATCGAATTTTGGTATGCTAGAGAATTACAAGTTGTATTAGAATATACAAAATGGGATAATTTTAAGAATGTAATTGAAAAAGCAAAAATATCATGTGAAAACAGTAATATAAATGTAGCTGACCATTTTGCTGACGTCGGGAATATGGTTCAAGTCGGATCAGGTGCCCAAAGGGAAGTTGAGGATGTAATGCTTTCCAGATATGCCTGTTATTTAATTGTACAAAACTCAGACCCGAGAAAAGAAGTAGTGGCCTTAGGACAAACTTATTTTGCAATAAAAACCAGGGAAAGAGAATTAGAAGAAGATTTTGAGGAGTTGACAGAAGAACAAAAACGATTGGCAATCAGAAATGAATTAAAAACCCACAACAAATCATTAGCTGAAACTGCACAAATGGCAGGAGTAGAAACTCACAGAGATTACGGAGTTTTTCAAAACAGAGGCTATCAAGGTTTGTATGGAGGACTTGGTGCAAAGGATATACATAAAAAAAAGAAACTTAAAAAGAGTCAAAAAATACTTGATCACATGGGTAGTACAGAACTTGCAGCTAATCTTTTTAGAGCGACACAAACAGATGAAAAGTTAAGAAGAGAAAAAATAAAGGGCAAAGAAAAAGCAAATGAAACTCACTACCAAGTAGGAGCAAAGGTTAGACAAACTATAAAGGAGTTAGGCGGTACTATGCCTGAGGATTTACCGACACCTGAAAAGAGTGTAAAAGAAATCGAAAAGGAACAAAAGAAGAAGGAATTAGCTACAGATTAGAAGGTGGTGAATAATTTGAATGATGAAATAAAATATAGGATAGAAATGATGCAAAGAGGAGAAGTTCCTGAAGGGTATAAGAAGACTAAGGTAGGAATTATGCCAGAGGATTGGG
>JAAYRW010000059.1 GCA_012518555.1 Tissierellia bacterium | reverse complement strand
TAACTGTTTAATGGATGTAAACTTTTCTCCATAGTACATTTCTTGTTTTAATAGTCCGAAGAAGTTTTCCATTGGAGAGTTATCTATACAATTTCCTCTTCTAGACATACTTTGTTCAATATTTCTATTTATTAACCTTTTCACCCATTGTGCATGCTGATAATGAAACCCTTGGTCTGAGTGAATTGTTAATTGATGCTTCTTAGGAAGCCTTTTAAGAGCATCATCCAAGGCATCTGTGGTAAATTTCACTGTAGGAGCTGTAGAGAGTTTAAAGGAAATTACTTCACTATTAAAAAGATCCATAATAGGTGATAAATACAGTTTTTGATTGCTCCCTTGGATTTTAAATTCAGTCACATCTGTAACCCATACTTTATTAGGAGCTGTTACCTGGAACTTTCTATTTAACTTATTCTCCGCTATTCTTCCAACTTCACCCTTAAAAGAACTATAACCTCTAGATTTTCTGGTGAATTTTATACATTTTAAATTATTCTCTCTCATAATTCTATATGCTTTTTTGTGGTTGACATTAAAACCTTTTTGTTTTAAGGCAATAGTTATTCTTCTATATCCATAAGTTTCATTAGATTCTTTAAATATATTTTTGATAACATTCGTCAATTCTAATTCTTCTTTGTTGACTGCTTCTAGCTTTTGTACCCATTCATAGAATGAACTTTTAGGTAAGTTAGATATCTTAAGCTAAATTTTTAATTTGATTGTAGGAAACTTCTGCCTTAATTCCATTATTACTTTCGTCTTTTCCTTGTTTTTTGCTCTCTTTCTTGGATTAAGGCTTTTAGCTTTTTTTCATATGCCAGGCTCGCTTTCAGAAATTCGTTTTCTTCTCTTAATTTAATTAATTCTTCTTTTTCACTTTTTGTTAGGTTTAGAACATCTTTTTCCTTGTTACTTTTAGACATAGTATTAGGCCTCCCAATCGACTTATTAAGCCCTTCGAAGCCTTCATCTAAGTACTTCCTTTGCCAATTAGCAATCGTAGCCTGATTGCTAATACCAAAGTGGTTAGCAGCTTCTCTGTAAGAGCAATTGTGGTATTGCCTATATTGTAATACACGAAGCTTAAATTCTCCAGAGTAAAAAGTCTTTGTAGATTTTCTTTTTAGTCCCTCTTCTCCATACTTTTCATAATCATTAACCCAATATCTAATCAAGCCATGATTTATTACATCATATTTCTTAGCTACAGACTTGTAACCACCAGTTTCTCCCCCCATGTATTCTTTAACTAATTTTAACTTAAACTCAAATGAATATTTAGACATGATAAAACCCCCTGAATCCGTGTCCGGATTTAGAGGGTAACATCAGAACCCCCTTTGCTTATTCTTTATTATGGAATAATAATACAGAGGGTTCTCACCTACAATTACATTATAAAGTCTAATTTATTATATTTTTTAATTATATATAACGAGAACAAACTACTTATTATTCTTGTAGACTTTCTAAAAACAAGTTAACTTCATTAGTTAAATCTCCATCTTCTATAAACTTTTTAAAATTCGTAAGTGTAATCATAGCAATAGCATTCATAGCTTCTTCTGTAAAAAAAGCTTGGTGTCCTGTTAATATGAGTTTGTCGAACGATAAAAGTCTTTGTAGTGTCCTATCTTTATTTATAACATGTGATTTGTCTTCGAAAAAATAATCACTTTCCTGTTCACATACATCTAGTCCCACACCACCAAACTTATCCTCTTCAAGAGCTTTGATTAAATCTTCAGTCTTTATTAATCCTCCCCTTGCAGTATTTATCAAGATAACTCCATCCTTCATTTTAGAAATACTATCTGAATTAATTATGTGTTTCGTTTCTGGAGTCAGTGGTGTATGAAGTGTAATAACATCTGACTGAGAGAGCAATTCATCAAGTGATACATATTTAATATCACTTTTCATATCTGGATATACATCATAAGCTATAATATCCATACCAAATCCTCTTAATATATCAATTGTTGCTTTCCCAATTCTTCCCGTTCCTATGACTCCTGCTGTTCTGCCTTTTAAAACGTTACCTCGAAGACCATCAATGTCAAAATTAAACTCTTTTGTTCTGTTATATCCCAAATGTACTTTTCTATTAACTGCTAATAGTAACGTCACTGCAAACTCAGCAACCGCTTCTGGCGAATATGCAGGAACTCTGAGGACTGGCATATTAAGTTCCCTAGCTTTTTCTAGATCCACACTATCAAAACCTGCACATCTCAGTAAGATGGTCTTGACTCCAGAGTCTCTGAGAGCTTGAACTACATCAGAATTCAGGTCATCGTTTACAAAACTACAAGTTGCATCATATCCTTTGACTAATGATACTGTTTTTGAATCTAACTTTTCTTCAAAATAATCAATATCACATTTCATCTCTTCTGCCAATGGTTCAAAAGCTTCTCTATCATATGGTTTTGTACTAAAAAAAGCAATTTTCATTTTTTTACCCCTCCTTGAACTTTCTAAGTAACACGTACATTTTTTACTCAATTTAATATAATTACTTTTATTAACCGTTTACCTTAAAATACTAATTAGGATTTTAAATTAAATTAAAAAAGTGGGTTTAACAATGTACATAATAAGTATTGTAAGAGTTCCCGCTAATATCGCATAGCCCAATGATATTATAATATTGTTTTTCATTACTCTTCCTTCTTTTCCAACTAATCCAACAGTTGTTAATGCAGCAACAACATTATGCACACAAATCATATTACCAGCAGCTGCACCTACAGCCTGAAGTGCCAGTATTGGGATTACCGGTATCCCTGCCTCAATGGCCGCATCAAATTGAAGTGGACCAAACATAATGTCAGATACAGTAGCGCTACCTGAGATAAATGCACCTAATACACCAATTACCGGCGCAAATATATACCATCCTTTACCCACTACGGAAGCTAAAGTTTTAGCTATAACTATCAACATGGAATCGTTTTTAAGAGCAGCTCCTGAATTCATCATGATGTAGGTTAATCCAAGTGCAAAGAACAGCGCAACAGCAGTAGGTTTAATTTGATTCAATGTATCTTTCCAAACCTGTCTTGCTTCTTTTCGAGCTAAGCCATGCATCGAAGGTATTAGCAATGCTACAAACATGAATGGAAAAACACCCGGGTTGTACAGTAATGTAATTCCCCTACTTATTGAAGTCCCTAAAATATTTGACCAAGTTAAGTCCCATTTGTTTAAAAGATCTTGAAAGGGTAGCCACTTTAAACGACTTAGTAATAATAAGATTCCTACTATTATATAAGGAGCCCAAGCTTTACCAGGACTCATAACATCAGCAGTAGCGGCAGACTCGTCTATTGCTCCAGCTTTAATTTCACCTTCCCAATCGTCATCCCACTGATCGTGAGGCTTAAAATCCCAATTGTCTTTTGGAACAAAGAAACCCGCTCTAACTATAAATATAAATAATGGTATTGCTATTAAAGATCCAAGCAGGGAAGCGATTTCCGGACCTACGAAGTTTGCAATTATCACTTGCGGTATCGTGAATATTAACCCACCGAATAAAGCTAACTTCCAAACAGCTAAGCCTTTCTTTATGCTTCTATCAGTTATTAAAGTCATCGAACAAACCATTGCTAACGGTATAAAAGAGCCTACTAACAAATTAAGTATAGATGCAAAACCACCAACACTTGTTAAAAACTCATATAACCCATGAGGATATCCATTAGCAATTACGAGATCTTTTAAGTGTGAAAACCCCCCTATTATCGGAGTACCAACCGCACCAAAAGCAACAGGTGTACTATTTCCTATTAATGCAACCATGGCTGCAACTAATGGTGGAAAACCCATTCCAACTAACAAAGGTGCTGCAACTGCGGCAGGAGTTCCAAAACCAGACGCTCCTTCGAAAAAAGCTCCCATCAAGAAACCAATCAATATAACTTGAACCCTCCTATCCGTTGAAACATAGGCCATTGAGCTTGATATTCCGTTTATTCCTCCGCTTTTTCTTAATGTACCAAGTATCAGCAAGGCACCGAATACAATTAACAAGATATCTAGTGCATTAATAGCCCCAGCAATTGTAGCTGACACCATCCATTTAGCAGGCATCTGCCAGAAAACACCTGCAATAATTAAAGCTATCACAAAACCCACAGGCATAGCTTTAGTAGATGGCCAATCTTTAACAACCATTAAAACACCAACAACTAAAATAGGTAAAAAAGCTATTAAAGCTAACAATTTTTTTCCCCCTTAATATTTATATTTTAGCTCGTTGCAGAACTCTACAACTCGCATATTTACTAGATTTTAATCTATTGAAATGGCTGGATTCCCCCATTTTTGGGTATATATTCATTAATAAGACGTGTATAACTCAAAAATATTTTGAAAG
>JAAYRW010000058.1 GCA_012518555.1 Tissierellia bacterium | reverse complement strand
TCGGTACGTATTTTATCTCAATTTACAAAGTATACTTCTTTCGTAGTTGCACCGGAACTAAAACAATCTGTTATAAAAAGAATACAATTAGTAGCTGTATCTGAGTATAAAGTCTTACTATTAATAATATTGCAAACAAATATAGTTAAGCAGGTAATGTTGAATTTAAAAAGTCCCATACCATTAGAGCATATGGAGAAAATATCAAGATCGCTTTCTGAAAGAATTCATGGTTATAAATTAGAAGATATCGATAAAATTAAGGACAGTATTATAAGAGAGCTTTACCTGGTAAGAGAAAGTAATAATGATGCATTAATGGATCTATTGCCCCATTTAATGGAGCAAATTGTCGGACTTGAAGAAGTTAATGTCTTTTCCGACGGTATAACAAATATTTTAGAACTGCCCGAATATAATGATGTTGTTAAAGCAAAGGAATTTATTTCATTTGTGGAAGACAAAGATAGCATGGCAAAATTACTTCAATATGAAGGTGAAAATGATTTTAACGTATTCATAGGAAGTGAAAATAAGACTTTAGAATTGAAAGACTGCAGCCTTATAACAGCTACCTATAAATTCAACGGCAAACTTATAGGTAGAATTGGAGTAATAGGACCTACTCGTATGGATTATGGCAATGTGATAAAAACTGTAAAATCTATATCCGACGCTATAAGTGAAATAATCAATCAAAACTTTAACGGAGATAAGGAGTGAAGAAATGGCATTTGGTAAAAGACAAGTAGATGATGAAAATATGGGAACAGAAGAAAAAGAAGAAGAAAAAGCCGAAAATACTTCTGAAAATCCTAATGAAAGAGAAACATCAGAAACTAATGATGGTGAAGAAGTAAAATCAGAAACATCAGAAACATCAGAGACATCAGAAACACCAGAAATAGAGGACCTTGAAACCCTTCAAAACAAATTGTTAAGATTACAGGCGGATTTTTTAAATTATAAGGCAAGGACAGAAAAAGAAAAACTTTCTAGCTATAGCGATGCAACATCTGCAGTTATATGTGACTTGCTACCTGTAATTGATAATTTAGAACGAGCAATAGAGGCTGACGATTCAAATAATAATTATAAAGAAGGGGTAGTGATGGTTTATAACCAATTGATGGGAATACTTAATAAAAAGGGATTGAAAGAAGTAGAAGCTTTACACAAACCCTTTGATCACAACTTACACTACGGAGTAGCTTTTGAAGAATGTGAAGAATACGATGACGGTATTATAATTGATGTTCTTCAAAAAGGATATACTGTTAAGGACAAATTAATAAGACCAGCAATGGTAAGAATTTGCAAGAAGCCCTAACCCTATTTTTCCGACCGATAGGGAGAGAAAAATAGTAGGTAGGTCTTTCGCACCGAATTCCCAAAATATGCGACCGCAGGAAGCGAATATTTTGGTGAAAGAGCCTGCGAGAAGCCCTAACCCTATTTTTCCGACCGATAGGGAGAGAAAAATAGTAGGTAGGTCTTTCGCACCGAATTCCCAAAATATGCGACCGCAGGAAGCGAATATTTTGGTGAAAGAGCCTGCGAAAATAATTTTCATATATATTTAATGGAGGAATGAAATGAGCAAGATTATAGGAATTGACTTAGGAACAACAAATTCTTGTGTATCTGTAATGGAAGGCGGAGAAGCCGTTGTTATATCTAACGTGGAAGGGAAAAGAACTACTCCTTCAATCGTTGCATTTACAAAAGATGGAGAAAGATTGGTAGGAGAAACAGCAAAAAGACAGGCTGTTACAAATCCCGATAGAACTATAGCATCTATTAAAAGAGACATGGGTTCCGATAGAAAAGTTACAATTGGAGACAAAGCATATACACCACAAGAAATATCAGCCTTTATACTTCAAAAATTAAAGGCAGATGCAGAAAGCTATTTAGGAGAAACAGTTACTGAAGCAGTTATAACTGTACCAGCATACTTTTCAGATAGCCAGAGACAGGCCACAAAAGACGCAGGAAGAATTGCAGGATTGGAAGTTAAAAGAATAATAAATGAGCCTACTGCAGCAGCACTTGCCTATGGTGTTGATAAAGAAACCGAAATGCAAACAATTATGGTTTATGACCTTGGAGGAGGGACTTTCGACGTTTCAATTCTTGAAATAGGAGAAGGAGTTTTTGAGGTAAAAGCAACATCAGGAAACAATAAACTTGGTGGAGACGACTTTGACCAAGTAATTATAGATTATTTAGCAGAGGAATTCCAAAAAGAAAACGGAATTGATTTAAGAAAAGACAAAATGTCTCTTCAAAGATTAAAAGAAGCTGCTGAAGGTGCTAAGAAAGAATTGTCCAGTGCAATGACTTCAAATATCAATTTACCATTTATTACGGCAACGCAAGATGGACCCAAACATATGAACATGGATATTACTAGAGCGAAATTTAATGAATTAACTTCATTTTTAGTTGAAAAAACAATAGAACCGGTTAAAAAGGCCATGTCTGATGCTAAATTGTCAGCAGATGAAATCGACAAAGTATTGTTAGTAGGTGGATCAACAAGGATTCCTGCAGTTCAGGAAGCTGTAAAAAGACTTACAGGCAAAGATCCTCATAAAGGAATAAACCCAGATGAATGTGTTGCTTTAGGTGCAGCAATTCAAGGTGGGGTATTGACAGGAGAGTTTGGAACAGATATACTGCTTGTTGACGTTACTCCTTTATCACTGGGAATCGAAACATTGGGAGGAGTATTTACAAAGTTAATTGAAAGAAATACTCGTATACCGACTAAGAAGAGTCAGATATTCTCAACAGCAGCAGATAACCAGCCAGCAGTTGATATCCACGTTTTACAGGGAGAAAGACAATTGGCTGCAGACAATATTACTTTAGGTAGATTCCAGCTATCAGGTATAGTTCCTGCACCTAGAGGAGTTCCTCAGATAGAAGTAACATTTGATATAGATGCCAATGGTATAGTAAATGTAAGTGCAAAAGATATGGGAACAGGTAAGGAACAAAAAATTACAATTACTGCATCTACAAAAATGTCAGATGAAGAAATCGAAAAGAAAGTAAAAGAAGCGGAACAGTTTGCAGAAGAAGACAGAAAGAAAAAAGAAGAAATAGAAGTTAAAAATAATGCAGATACATTAGTATATCAAACTGAAAAAACATTAAAAGATTTAGAAGGTAAAATTTCGGATGAAGAAAAAGCATCGGCACAAGCTGCAGCAGATGAGCTAAAGAAAGCAATTGAAAGCAATGATATAGAACAGATGAAGGAAAAGACAGAAAGCTTAACTCAAGTATTTAACGACTTAGCTCAAAAATTGTATGCCCAGTCAGGAGCCCAAGGAGGACCTGAAGTTGATCCTAACTTCGATCAAGGGGCAGCTCCTGAAGAAGATGTAGTAGAGGCAGACTTTGAAGAAATAAATGA
>JAAYRW010000057.1 GCA_012518555.1 Tissierellia bacterium | reverse complement strand
GCTACGAATAAACTCTTAAAGGATAAGGATGAGATAATAGCTAACTTTGAAATACTAGAGACCACAGCATTTAATACAGATGAATTGGAGGACAGAAAAATTAACCTTCAGGCTGAACTGCAAGTAACAGCTGATTCAATTCAAGATATTATAAATGAAAATGCCCACAAAGCCTTAAATCAAGAAGAATATCAAAGAAAATATGATAGCCTTGTAGAAAAATTTGATACAGCTAAATCTGAACTTGAGACTGTAACCGAGCAGATTAAGGATAGAATAACTAGGCATAAAAACTTGGAAATCTTCCTGGATGAACTGCATAAACAAGAAGGATTGATTTCAGAATTTGACCCACTTCTTTGGAATAGCCTAGTTGACTACTTGACGGTTTTTGAAAAAGATAAAATTGAAGTGAGTTTTAAGAATGGAATTGATATTTAAACATAGAGGCAAAACTCCTCATCACTATTTAAAATATGATTAGGAGTTTTTATGTTTTCTAAAGTATATTTATTAAAACAAATTGCTTTACCACTCTAAAATGCTATATCCCATCAATCAATGAACTTAGTTACAATCTAATTTAAATTGCACGATTCTATTTTTTCAGTAAAATCTAACACCTCATACTACTGATCACTACTCATCTTCTTTCTAAATACAATAATTGCAATAATCATTATGACAATCGCATATCCAATTACCCACCAAAGATGTGGTAAAATCGATGCATAGTCTCCAGAAATGGCAGCTCTGCTCGCATCTACAGCGTGAGCAAAGGGTAGTAGATAGGCAACCCCTTCAAACCAGCCACCAACTAAATCTAAATCAAACCATGCTCCACTCAACCATGCAGTGAGGTTGGTCAATACGGCTCCACAGATATTTCCTACCATCTTTTCATTAAATATACTTCCTGCTAAGAGACCAAATCCAATAAACATTATAGCTGCTGGTATAAGCACAACTATGGACACCAAAACATTAAGGTTTATGGCTAAGCCTAAAAAGAATGCAGCAATATAACTTATGACAATTTGAAGTACTGCCATTGGTAGCAGTGGAAGAGTATAACCCATAATATAATCAGAGGCAGTAAGTGGAGTTGTGAACAACCGCATCAAAAAAGAAGTACCCCTGTCTGTAGCTATTAACATTCCAGAGAATGTGGAAATAAAAGCAAGACCGAATACTGCTATTCCCGGAATAAGATTATCTATAGCAAATAATTCAACAGGAATATTAGCTTGGATCATAGATAAGAGTAATAATACAACCACTGGGAAACCTATCCCCAATGCTAAGTTCAAAGGTTCTCTAAGAATCTCTTTACTGTTACGTACAGCAAATGTTAATGCTTTCAATATTCCACCTCCTCTTTTGTAGCTAATGAAACAAAGGCTTCCTCAAGTGTTTTAGTATTCGACTTTCTCATTAATTCTGACACCGTTCCAGTAGCCTTTAACTTTCCTGCAGACATGATACCGATTCTATCTGAAAGTGCTTCTGCTTCCTCCATATAATGGGTTGTTAAAATAATAGTGATTTTCCCCTTTAATTTTTCAATCACAGTCCATAGCTCCCTTCTTGAAATAACATCAAGTCCCTGAGTTGGCTCATCAAGAAAAAGTATTTTCGGATCCGTGATAAGGGCCATAGCTATACTAAGTCGCCTCTGCATTCCTCCTGATAAAGTTTTTGCTTTATCTTTGGAGACTTCTGTAAGACTAAAAGTCGTCATCATCTCTTTTACTTTTATGGCTGTAGCTTTTTTGTCAAATCCGTATATTCTTGCAATTAACTCAAGATTCTCCTTAACAGATAGATTTCGAGCTACAGCTGTTTCCTGGGGTGATACATTAATTTTTTCTTTTACTCCATGAGGATTGGAGATAATACTATGACCATGTAAAGCTGCATCACCACTTGTAGGGCTTATAAGGCAAGTCAACATCTTAATTGTTGTAGTTTTCCCTGCACCATTCACTCCTAGTAAAGCGAAAAGCTCGCCTTGTTTAATAGAAAGATTGAGAGAATTTACAGCAGTTTTTGTTTGAAATTTCTTGGTTAACTTTGTTGTTTCTATAGCAATCATTTATCTTCCTCCTGATATTCATATGCATCAAAAATTTCCTGTGCAAACTGCAGAAAGCCCTCGCTTTTCATAATCCCAATCCCTTGTGACTCATCGCCTAGAATCAACAAGGAATCTCCAGGACAGATCTTAAATATATCTCTGGCCTTTTTGGGAATCACAATCTGGCCTCGTTCTCCTACCTTTACCATTCCAAATATGTGTTTTCCTTTTGGCTTAAGGCCTATTTTTTCATCATCTTTGGAATAACCTACCAGAGCATCTAATTCCACCTCATATAACTCTGCCAAAGCTATACAATTATTGATATCTGGCACTGTTTTACCACTTTCCCATTTGGCAACAGCTTGCCTTGAAACACCGATTTTTTCAGCAACTTCCTCTTGAGTGTATTTATGTCTTTCTCGTAATTCTTTCAAATTCATACTTATCATATTTCTCACATCCTTTATAAACAGTATACAACAAATTATAAAATAATACACCAACCTAAGATAACATAATGTGTTACTTTAGGTTTACATTGTAGGAACATATCTTTCAGGTTTTTATTATTTTATACTATAGAAAAAGAATGTGTCTATCTATTGCAATTTAAAATTACATCTGCAAACCTCAAGTTGCATTCTTGGGTAAAAATAGAGTTAAAAAATAGCCGAGTATTCCTCGACTTCTCTTCTGCACACCTCTTTTTGAGTTTGCACACCCCTAAGCACAATAACTTCTAGGATAATTAATTTGTATCAATCTCTGCAAGATTATATC
>JAAYRW010000056.1 GCA_012518555.1 Tissierellia bacterium | reverse complement strand
TACTATTTTGATATTTTTTTCCTGGCAAATATCTGCAATTGGTTTAGTAACATGCAAATCAGCATCTTTTGAAAGATAAATTAATTCAGCCTGGTCTCTAGCTAAGACCCTCAAAGTCTGCTTCTTACCTATTACTATTTTTTTACTTTTATCAATCATTTTAACCACCCACTATTAACAAAGTACACATTACTGTGAGATACCCTACCGAGTATCTCACAGTAATGCTTAATATTTATTAATTTAATGATTAAAATACTAAAGTATTCTACCATCTTATTTTTTAGATGTCAAATATTTTTTTACAAAAGAGCTTATCTTGCTAATTTTGCTTTAAATTTGGGCCATTCCTCTTATTGTATCCCATGCCTCTAGGCTTCCTTAGCAACCTCTTCGCTTTCATCTATACCTTCAGTTTCATCTTCTACTGAAATACCAATATTTCTATACCTTTTCATACCTGTACCTGCAGGTATCAACTTTCCAATGATGACATTTTCTTTAAGTCCTATAAGATTGTCAACCTTTCCTTTGGTAGCTGCATCAGTTAATACTCTGGTAGTTTCCTGGAAAGAGGCTGCCGCTAAGAACGAATCTGTAGCAAGAGATGATTTTGTAATACCTAGTAGAGCAACTTCTCCCGTTGCCGGCTCCCTGCCCTCATTTTTTGCAGCTTCATTTTCCTTATTAAATTCATATTGTGATACTAAGCTACCTGGCAACAATGGCGTGTCACCAGATTCTTCAATCCTTACTTTACTAACCATTTGCCTTATGATAACTTCAACGTGCTTATCGCTAATATCAACACCTTGCATTCGATAAACCCTTTGAACTTCCATTAATATATATGATTCTAAGGCCTTCATTCCTTTAATGCTCAAAATGTCATGAGGATTAATGGAACCTTCAGTAATTCTATCTCCTGCTTCTATATAATCTCCGTCGGTTACTAACAATTTAGAACCGTAGGGTATTAAATATGTTTTGCTTTCCATATTTTCCGTATCAGTAATAGTAACTTCTCTCTTGTTAGCTTTTTCAGAAGTAGTAACTTTACCAGGGATTTCTGTAATAATAGCCTGACCCTTAGGTTTTCTTGCTTCGAACAACTCTTCTATACGAGGTAAACCCTGGGTAATATCTGCAGCTGCTGCTATACCTCCCGTATGGAATGTACGCATAGTAAGCTGAGTTCCCGGCTCACCGATAGATTGGGCTGCAATTATACCTACAGCAGCTCCTACATTAACAAGCTGCCCTGTAGCTAAGTTTGTACCGTAACATTTTGCACAAACTCCATGTACAGTCTTACAAGTAAGTACCGACCTTACCTTAACCTTTTTAATTCCTGCACTCTGTATTTTATATGCCATGTCTTCGGATATAAAATCTCCCTCTTTAACAAGAACTTCTCCCGTAGTAGGATGTACTACAGAATCAGCTGCAAATCTATCAGCGCATCTTTCTCTTAATTCTTCTATTACCTCTTTGCCGTCAACGAAGGATTCTACTTCAATTCCATCAGCTGTTCCGCAATCAAATTCTCTTACGATAACATCCTGACTTACGTCAACAAGTCTTCTCGTTAAATAGCCAGAGTCAGCAGTTCGAAGAGCAGTATCTGTCAAACCTTTACGAGCTCCCGTAGCAGATAGGAAAAACTCAAGTACTGAAAGACCTTCACGGAAGTTTGATTTAACAGGAACTTCCACTGTCCTACCTACGGCACTGGCCATAAGTCCACGCATACCTGCTAACTGCTTTATTTGGTTACGACCTCCACGGGCTCCTGATACAGACATAATGTAGATAGAGTTTAAAGGATCCATATTATCCATTAGAGCATTAGTAACATCTTCAGTAGTTTGGTTCCAGATTTTTATAACATTTTCATATCTTTCATCATCGGTCATCAAGCCTCTTCTATATTTCTTTTCATATTCTAAAACTTGTTTCTCCGCTTTTTCAATGAGGATTTTCTTTTCTTCCGGAACTGTAATATCACTTACTGATATTGTAATGGCGCCTACCGTTGAATATCTAAAACCCTTATCTTTAATTCCGTCTAATACTCGTGCCGTTGTGACGTTTCCGTGTTTTCTGAAACATCTATATATGATTTCTTCTAAGTGCTTCTTAGTTATAGTCTTATCTACTTCTAAGGAAAACTTATCTACTTCCCTATCTACAAAACCTAAATCCTGAGGAATATCTTCATTAAATATAAACCTGCCTACAGTAGATTCAACTAACTTAGATTCTCCATCAACTGTTATTCTTACTTTAACCTTGGCATGCAAATCAATTTCCTTGTTGATATATGCCATCTTCATTTCGTCATAATCTTTGAAAATCATACCCTGACCCTTAGAATCTTCAATTTCTAAAGTCATATAATAAGTTCCCAAAACCATATCCTGTGTAGGAGTAGTAATAGGTCTGCCGTCTTTGGGGGCAAGAATGTTATTAACTGACATCATTAAAAATCTAGATTCTGCCTGAGCCTCTACGGAAAGAGGAACGTGGACTGCCATCTGGTCTCCGTCAAAGTCCGCATTGTATGCAGTACAAACTAAAGGATGAAGTTTAATAGCTTTACCTTCAACAAGTACTGGTTCAAATGATTGAATACCTAATCTATGAAGCGTAGGGGCACGGTTTAACATAACTGTATGGTCTTTTATAATTTCATCTAATACGTCCCATACTGCCGTATCGAGTTTTTCAACCTTTTTCTTAGCACTTTTAATATTGTGAGCTGCCCCTGTTTCAACTAATTTTTTCATAACGAAAGGTTTAAACAACTCAAGGGCCATTTTCTTCGGAATACCACACTGATTAAACTTTAACTCAGGTCCTACAACTATAACTGAACGACCTGAATAATCAACACGCTTACCTAGTAGGTTTTGTCTGAAACGGCCTTGTTTTCCTTTAAGCATATCTGAAAGAGATTTTAAAGGACGGTTTCCGGGACCTGTTACAGGCCTTCCCCTTCTTCCGTTATCAATTAAAGCATCTACTGCCTCTTGAAGCATTCTCTTTTCATTTCTTACGATTATATCAGGAGCTCCTAAATCTAAAAGCCTTTTTAGACGGTTATTTCTATTTATAACTCTTCTATATAGATCATTTAAATCCGATGTGGCAAAACGCCCACCGTCCAATTGAACCATAGGTCTCAGCTCAGGGGGAATTACTGGAATAACATCTAAGATCATCCATTCCGGTCTGTTGCCTGAAGTTCTGAAAGCTTCAATTACTTCAAGTCTTCTTGTTATTCTGATTTTTTTCTGTCCCTTACTGTCCTTTAACTGACTTTTTAATTCCGCCGCTTCCCCTTCTAAGTCTACTTTTCTAAGAAGTTTTTTAACAGCTTCAGCTCCCATTTCAGCTTTAAATGCGTTTTTATAATGTTCCTTATATTCCCTGTACTCCATTTCAGTCAATAGTTGTTTATCTGACAGTGATGTATCTCCCGCTTCCGTTACAACGTATTGAGCAAAGTAAAGAACTTTTTCAAGAGCTCTCGGAGACATATCAAGAATTAGTCCCATTCTTGAGGGAATCCCTTTAAAGTACCATATATGGGATACAGGAGCTGCAAGCTCGATGTGTCCCATTCTTTCCCTTCTTACCTTTGCTTTTGTAACCTCTACACCACATCGATCACAAACTACGCCCTTATATCTTACTCTCTTATATTTTCCGCAATGACACTCCCAATCCTTTGAAGGACCAAAAATTTTCTCGCAGAAAAGCCCGTCTTTTTCAGGTTTTAACGTTCGGTAATTTATTGTTTCAGGTTTCTTGACTTCCCCTCGTGACCATTGTCTTACTTTATCAGGGGAAGCTAACCCGATTCTAATTGATTCAAATTTATTGTAATCTATCAAGGAGTTCGCTCCCTTCATTATAATTTATAATTTGTTTTCGTCGGTCCTTGTATACTTCAGGGACATTCCTCTTACCTGCAAAGACTATCTCTAGACTATCCCAATAATAGAGGTGTGTCCCTTCCTATTAATAATCTTCGTCCTTATAATCATCATCTGAATCTATGTTAAATAATTCATCGGTTCCATTTCCATCGTCTTCGTCGTCTTCATCATCATTTTCTATCTGCATTCCATCTACATCTTCATCAACTAAAGTCATAGTACCTATGTCTTCTGTTTCAACGGGAAGATCATCGTCATTATCCATAGTGTCGATTATTTCAACTTCATCATCATCACTAGTAATTATTTTAATATCCAAAGCTAAACTTTGCAATTCTTTTACAAGTACCTTGAAAGATTCAGGAATTCCCGGTTCAGGAATATTTTCACCTTTTACGATAGCTTCATATGTTTTAACCCTACCGTTAACGTCATCAGATTTTACGGTCAAAATTTCCTGTAGTGTATGTGCAGCGCCGTAGGCCTCCAATGCCCATACTTCCATTTCACCAAACCTTTGACCACCAAATTGAGCCTTTCCACCTAAAGGTTGCTGTGTTACTAATGAATAAGGTCCCGTAGAACGTGCATGTATCTTATCATCAACAAGATGGTGAAGTTTCAACATATACATATATCCCACCGTTACAGGTCCATCAAAATACTCTCCCGTTCGTCCGTCTCTAAGTTCAATTTTTCCACTTCGTGGATAACCTGCCATTTCCAATGCATCCCATATATCATCTTCAACGGCTCCGTCAAATACAGGAGTAGCTACATGCCACCCTAATTCTTTAGCTGCTAAACCCAGGTGGACTTCAAGCACCTGACCGATATTCATACGGGAAGGTACCCCCAGTGGATTAAGTACAACTTGCAAGGGAGTTCCGTCCGGTAAGTAAGGCATATCCTCTTCCGGTAGAATTTTCGAAATAACACCCTTATTTCCATGGCGACCGCACATTTTGTCCCCAACGTTTATTTTTCGTTTGGTTGCAATATATACTCTTACAAGTTTGCTTACTCCAGGGCTTAACTCGTCGCCGTTTTCCCTAGTAAATACTTTTACATCGACTACAATACCGGTTTCACCGTGAGGAACTTTTAGGGATGTATCCCTTACTTCTCTGGCCTTTTCACCGAATATTGCCCTTAAAAGCCTTTCCTCAGCAGTTAATTCAGTTTCTCCCTTAGGAGTAACCTTACCTACAAGTATATCTCCAGCTTTAACTTCGGCGCCTATTCTTATAATTCCTCTTTCGTCTAAATCTTTAAGTGAGTCATCTCCAACATTAGGAATATCTCTGGTTATTTCCTCGGGGCCAAGTTTAGTATCTCTTGCTTCTGATTCATATTCTTCAATATGAACTGATGTTAACACATCATCCATAACAAGACTTTCGTTTAATAACATAGCATCTTCGTAGTTATAACCTTCCCAAGTCATAAATCCTATTAGCAGGTTTTTGCCTATTGCCATATCCCCTTGATCTGTTGAAGGTCCGTCAGCAATTATTTGACCTCTTTTTATTTCATCGCCTTTAAAGACGATAGGCTTTTGATTTACGCAAGTACCGCTATTTGAACGCTTAAACTTAAGCAGAGGATACTTATCAATCAAGCCATTGTCATCTCTTTTTATTAGAATTTCCGATGCTGTTACAGAAGCTACAACTCCATCATTTTCAGCAATAATTACTGCACCAGAATCCATGGCTGCTTTATATTCCAAACCGGTTCCGATTATAGGAGCTTCCGTAACCAGGAGAGGCACTGCCTGTCTCTGCATGTTAGCACCCATAAGAGCACGGTTGGCATCGTCGTTTTCCAAAAATGGTATCATACCTGTTCCAATTGAAATTACCTGTTTTGGAGATACTTCCATATAATCAACCATATCTCTTGATACAATTTCATTAACACCGTCAATTCCCCTTACAACAACACGACTGTGTGCAAATGTGCCGTCTTCGTTTAAAGGTTCGTTAGCCTGTGCTATTATTTTAGTATCTTCCACATCTGCTGTAATATAATCTATTATATCGGTTACTCTACCTGTTTTTTTATCAACCCTCCTATAAGGAGATTCTAAAAATCCATAATCATTAATTCTTGCATAAGTAGCAAGAGAAGTTATAAGACCTATATTAGGACCTTCCGGTGTTTCAATAGGACACATTCTGCCGTAATGAGAATGATGAACGTCTCTTACTTCGAAGCTTGCTCGATCCCTTGATAATCCACCGGGACCTAAGGCAGACATTCTTCTTTTGTGAGTAAGTTCGGCTAAAGGATTAGTTTGGTCCATAAACTGGGACAATTGACTTGAGCCGAAAAACTCTTTAATAGCAGCAGAAACTGGCCTAATATTTATAAGAACCTGAGGTGTAACAACATCCACGTCTTGAATAGTCATTCTTTCTCTAACTACCCTCTCCATCCTCGACAATCCTACCCGCACTTGATTTTGAAGCAGTTCTCCTACACTTCTTAACCTTCTATTACCTAAGTGGTCTATATCATCGATATTTCCTATACCTTTAAACAAACCCAGCTGGTAGTTTGTGGAGGCAATCATATCATCTACTATAATATGTCTCGGTGAAATAGCCTTTAAATTATTAATTATTGCTTTTTCAATGTCCTCCAGGGAATTATTTTCTTCTATAATATTTTTCATTACAGGATAATAAACCCGCTCCTTCAGACCTAACTTTTCAAAATCTATGTCTAATCCGAACGCTTTAGGATCTACGAATTTATTACTTAAAACCCTAACAACCTCATCTTCGGAGTTAATAATATCAACTAAAAAAACTCCTGCTGCTTCTATTTTAAATATTGCTTCAGAATTTATAATTTCGTCTTTATGTACTAATATTTCACCGGTTTCTTTATTAATTATATTATCTGCTGAACGTTTCCCGATGATTCTATTTTCCAAACTTAACTTTTTATTAAATTTATATCTTCCCACTCTGGCAAGATCATATCTTTTCGGGTCAAAAAACAGAGAATTAATTAAAGAGCTAGCACTATCCAAAGTCGGCGGCTCGCCGGGTCTCAATCTTTTGTAAATTTCGATTAAAGCTTCATCTGTATTAGTAGTGTTGTCCTTTTCCAAAGTTTTCAAAAGATGTTCCGTTTCTCCTAAAGTTTCAACTATTTGAGAATTGGAAGAAAGTCCCATTGCCCTTACAAGAACTGTAGCCGGTAGTTTTCTCGTACGGTCAACTCTTACATAAATAATATCATTGGAGTCAGTTTCAAATTCCAACCAGGCCCCTCTATTTGGAATTAAAGTAGATTCGTACAATTCTTTACCCACCTTATCCCTTGTCATGTTGAAATAAACACCGGGAGATCGAACCAACTGACTTACTATAACACGTTCCGCTCCATTTATTATGAAAGTACCTTTTTCTGTCATTAGAGGGAATTCACCCATAAATGCTTCTTGTTCCTTAATTTCTCCTGTTTCCTTGTTTATCAGCCTCACCTTAAGTTTTAGAGGTACTGAATATGTTGCATCTCTTTCCTTACACTCTACTTGGTCGAATTTCGGTTCACCAAATAAAGAGTGATCCACAAATTCCAGAATCAAATTACCGGTATAATCCTCTATAGGAGAAATATCATCAAAAACTTCCTTCAGTCCTTCACTTAAGAACCAATCATAGGACTTTTTTTGCACCTCGATTAAATCCGGCAATTCTAAAACTTCATTAATTTTAGAATAAGTCATCCTTACCCTATTACCTATTTTCACAGGATGCGGCATCTTTTCACCCCTTAGTTAATAATTTTTGACTTACAAAATCTGTGCCAACATTACATAGCGATGGCAATATACAATGTTATCATCAAAAAAAATTTCTGTCAATAGTTTTTTTATTATTTCAACAATAATTTTAACAACATTTTTTTACTTTTAACAACAAATTACTTAATATTTTTAAAATTAACGAACACCTTACATATTATTTACAAATTTTAGGTAAATATTCACTAATTTCAAAAAATACTTTAAATAAAATAGACTCTACATATAATGTAAAGTCTTTTAAAGAAAAGAGGACACACCTCTAAAATTAAGCAACCTTTAGGAGTAGCTTTTAGTGGAATGTCCCTACACTCTTCTATTATTTAATTTCTACAGATGCTCCTTCAGCTTCTAAAGCTTCCTTAGCCTTATCAGCTTCTTCTTTGGATACTCCTGTCTTAATCGTAGTAGGCGCTTTGTCAACAGCTTCTTTTGCATCTTTCAAACCAAGTCCTGTTAACTCTCTTACTACTTTTATAACTTTAATCTTTCCTGAACCTGCTGCTGTAAGAACAACATCAAATTCTGTTTTTTCTTCTTCAGCCGGTGCTGCTCCACCTGCTGCCGCTCCACCTGCTACTGCTACAGGAGCTGCTGCTGATACACCGAACTCTTCTTCTATTGCTTTTACTAATTCATTTAATTCTAATACTGATAACTTCTTTATTTCTTCAACAAAGTTTGTGATTTTTTCACTTGACATTTTTAATTTCCTCCTAATTATTTTAATATTCTATGCTACTTCTTCGTCTTTTTTGCTGATTTGATCAAGCATATAAGCAAGATTTCTAAGATTTCCTTGTAATACTCCTGCCAATTGTCCAAGAAGTATTTCTCTTGAAGGTATGTTTGCTAACACCTTTACTTCATCAGCATTCATAACTTTACCCTCTGCTATACCAGCCTTTAATACGATAGTTTCTTT
>JAAYRW010000055.1 GCA_012518555.1 Tissierellia bacterium | reverse complement strand
TATTCAAAAGAACAAAGTTATAAGAAAAAGAGATTTAGTATATTCATGGTTTATATGGAAAAACTTCTCTCACTCTTGCTATAGTTATGAACGACTTATGGGCATGGCCTTTGCCCACAGTATGAAAAATATTTTCAAAAAACTATATAAGGACAAAAACATTATAAGAGAAGCAATCCATAATCATGCAGAATTTTTTAATACAGAGCCTAATATGGGAACTCCCATCCACGGCTATATAATTGCCTTAGAAGAAGAAAGAATGTTAAACAATCAAAGTTTTGACCAGGCAAATATTTCCTACATAAAAAAGGGAATGATGGGAATAGCAGCCGGCTTAGGAGATTCTTTTACTCAAGTAGTATTGACCCCTTTATTCATTTCCATGTCTTTAATGCTTTGTTTAGACGGTAGCTACTACTTGGCCCTTCTACCTATATCTTTGTTAGCCTTATATATAATAATTATTTCTTACAGAGGTTTCATAAAAGGTTACTATGATGGAAGAAGTTACTTGGTAGAAAGAATAAAATCAGTTAATAACAGTAAAGTTAAAAAATATTTTCCTTATATGTTTTCAGCAAGTTTAGGCTCATCTATGGGAAACTTCATGTTTAATAATATAAGGGCTGGTGAAAGTATACTTACTTTATTGATAATCTTTGCAGGTGCGCTGTATACTTTTATTAAAAGAAGAGGATAAAAATGAAAAAAAGAAAAGTAGGAATAATGGGTGGTTCTTTTGACCCAATACATTTAGGACATTTAGTAGTAGCTAATGAAGTATTAAATATATACAATCTTGATGAAATAATTTTCGTACCTACGGGAAATCCCCCCCATAAAGATAAGTTAAGGGCAGATTCTTTTCACAGATATATGATGGTTTATATGGCTGTTCTGTCTAATGATAAATTCAGTGTTTCTGACTTTGAAATAAGGAAGAATGATAAAAGTTACACCGTTAATACTTTGAAACATTTTAGGCAGCTTTATGAGGATACAGACTTATATTTTATAACAGGGGCCGATGCAATCATCGAACTTCCTCATTGGCATGAAGCTGCGGAAGTAATTAAACTTTGTAAATTAGTTGCTGTTTCCAGACCTGGAATAAGTATGAAGGAAGCACGACAAAGAATAGATGAAATAGAAAATATCTTAGGTGGAACTATAGAAATGTTGCAAGTACCCATGCTCCAGATTTCTTCAACTGATATAAGGGGAAGATTTGAAAAGGGAATTTCTGCAAAATATCTGTTGCCTGAATCTGTTGAGCAATATATAATGAAAAATAAACTGTATAAAAGCTAGGGGGCACAGCTCTAAAAAGGTGAGTCCTTGTGGAGGGTTTTTAGAGGAATGTCCCCGTGAGTAGGAGTTGTATGGAGTTAGAGAAGTTAAAAGAAGAGTTAAAAAAAGATCTAGGACAGAAATTATATAATCATAGCATAGCTACAATGGAGGAAGCGGAAAAACTTGCGAAAATTTATAGGGGCCATATAGAGAAAGCTAAAATTGCAGGTTTATTACACGACTGCGGTAAAAGAGGAAAAGATGATAACATTAGTCATGCTAAAAAAAGTGCTGAACTTGCAATAGAAAAATACGGTATAGATAATGAAGAAATAATAAATGCAATAAGGTACCATACGACAGGTAGAGTAAAGATGGCTCTATTGGAGAAAATAGTATTTATTGCAGATAAAATAGAGCCTAATAGGGCTTATGACGGTGTGGAAGAATTAAGGAAGATAGCATATTCCAATTTAGATGAAGCAATTATTAGGTCTTTAGAAAGCACTATAGAATACGTCAAAAAAAGAAAGATGGAACTTAACATAGAATCTGTTAATACTCTAAATTATTTAAAGGAGAAGAAATGACTTTAGTAAAAAAAAATATGGAAACTATTTTAAAAGCCTGTGACAAGAAAAAAGCCTATAACTTTGTGGTTTTAGATGTGTCTAAAATAAGCTCCATTACCGATTATTTTATAATATGCAGTGGCAATAACGAAAAACAAACGCTAGCTATTGCCGAGGAAGTAGTTGAAAAGGGAGAAAAGGAAGGCATCGAATTTTATTATAAAGAAGGTATTGAAAGAGGAAGGTGGATTTTATTAGCAACTGACGATATTATTGTCCATATATTCCATAAAGATGAAAGGGAAATTTATGACCTGGAATCTTTGTGGTATGATGATAATTCATTGAATGTAGAACAATATGGAATTAAAAATTGGAAATAGGAGGGTATTATGAAAAGTATTATACAAACAAAGAAGGCCCCAGCCGCAGTAGGACCATATTCCCAAGGAATTAAGGCAGGAAATACAATATATGTTTCAGGACAATTACCCATAGACCCTGCTACAGGGGAATTGTACCAAGGGGGAGACATAAAGGAAGAAACAAGGATTTCATTAATGAATGTAAAGGCTGTTTTGGAAGAGGCAGGAGCAAGTTTGGCAGACGTTGTTAAATGCACGGTATTTATTAAAGATATGAACCAGTTTGGTCTAATAAACGAAATCTACGAGGAAGTTTTCGGTGACAGTAAACCAGCAAGGGTATGTGTTGAAGTATCGCGACTCCCCAAGGACGTCAATGTTGAAATAGACGCTATAGCAGTATTATAACAAAAAAATTCAGGTAATTCCCTGAATTTTTTGTTTTAATAATTAGTATATCTTCTTTTTCTTTTTTTTCTGTTTAATTTTATTCTTATGTCATTGTAAATTTTCAATAATATAATAGATATTGCAGCAACTAATAATAGATATCCTATAAACTTAAGAATTGGGAGAAATATTCCTTGATTTTCGGAATCAGTAGAACTGACTGATATAGGAGAAATTAAATTAACAGTGCCGATAACTTCATTGTCTAATGTATATTCTATTTTTCCTACAACTGAATTTTTCTCAAGAGGCAAATTTATAGTATCTATTACTACGTTTGACTTTATATTTTGTTTAGAGTTTTTCTTTATTAGTGCAGTAAGGTCACTTTCTGTTATTACAGATATTTCCTTTGAATCTCCATTTTGAATTTTAACATTGTCTATAAATGTATTTTTACTTACTAGAGTAGCAGATTCGTATTCGCTAAATCCAAAATTAAAAAGGTTGTGTACGTCCTGGTACATTTCTAAAGAAACGCCCTTCATAGTTACGGCAATAAGTTCAGTTCCGTCTTTAAAAGCAGTTGCTGCTAAACAGTTACCTGCCTCAGGAGTGTAACCTGTCTTTGCCCCTGTAGCATATTCATAGTAAGGACTTATGTAAAAACCGTCAACATATATTTGATTATATCCGTTATCGTGTAATAATCTGTTTAATGTTGCAAAGTATCTTGGTTCATCTTTTTTATTAGTTACTTTTATTTCATACCTAATAGTTTCAACTATTTTTCTGAACACTTCATTTTCCATGGCATACCTAGTTATTAAGGCCATGTCAACAGCAGTAGTATAATGATCACTATGGTGTAGACCGTGGGGGTTTACGAAATTTGTGTTATATGCTCCTAATTCCCGTGCCTTTTCGTTCATAATTTCAGCGAAACTATTTATATCATTTCCATAGTGCTTTGCAATGACCGATGCCGCATCGTTGGCTGAAGGAAGCATCAAGGCATAGAGTAAGTCTTTTAATGTTAATATTTCTCCCGGTTCTAAAGCTATGTGGCTTCCATCTATTTCATGGGGGGTTTGCTCATCTACAGTAAGTATATCTGTTAATTCTCCCATTTCTATAGCTATAATTGCTGTCATTATTTTAGTTAAACTTGCAGGATACATTTTTTTATCTGCATTTTTTTGAGCCAAAATAGTACCGCTAGTTGCATCTATAAGGACTGCAGATTCGCTTAGGATAGGTGGACTTCCATATACTAGGGTAAAATTAATTAAAAAAATCAAGATGATCAATACAAATGCTAATACTCTTTTAATCATTGGTTACTCCTTGTTTATGCTGGGGGGACACACCTCTTTTGTCATTTCAGTAGGATAGGAGGAATGTCCTCGTGAAGATAGAGGGACATTTCCCAAGTCCCTGTAATTATAAATAATAGTATAGCAGAAAATATACAATTTGTAATTAAAAATTTTGTTTTTTTTAGTTAAATATTGTATAATGTAAAAGGTAAGGGGACACACCTCCCTTTTGTAGGGATAGTCTTTGTGGCTAGGAGGAATGTTCTCTAAGGTAGAATAATTTTTAGAGGTGTGCTATGGACAACAGCATTTATAAAAAAGGACTTGCCGTTGTTTTAATCATTGCAATAATTATTATGACTGCTTTGGGGATTAAATTATCCGGCAAAGAAAAGGAGATAACATTTACTAAAGAAAGGGATATGGAAATAGAGATTGAAACTTACATCTGGGTAGATATAGACGGGGCTGTCAATATTCCGGGGGTTTATGTATTAATTGAGGGTAGCCGAGTTAAAGATGCCATTACTATTGCAGGTGGGTTGAAGGAAGAAGCAATAACAAAAAATCTTAATAAAGCTCGAAAATTAGTTGATGGAGAGAAAATCTATATCTATGAAGAAGGTGAAATTTCAGGAATCGGTGAAACATTAGCAGGTAGCAGCCAATTAGATTTGATTAACATAAATACCGCTTCTGCCCAACAATTAAGAACCCTTCCAGGCATAGGAGAAGCCTACGCCAATAGAATTATTGAATATAGAAATATTAAAAAATTCAGTTCCATAGAAGAAATAAAAAATGTTCAGGGAATTGGAGAAAAAACTTTTGAAAACATTAAAGAATTTATAACTGTCTATTGAATAACGACAAAAATAATCTAATCAAGAGTTGGACATATAATCCTTGACAACTAGTGTTTTTTTTGTAAGATTAATAAAAGTTTAATTTTTGTAACAAAACAATTTAAGGAGCGTAACAAATGAAAGTCTTGATTGTAGATGATGAACTGTCGTTGATTAAAAGTCTCAAATATAGCTTTGAGCAAGATAACTATGAAGTTGAATCTACTGCTGACTGCAATGAGGCTATAAAAAAAATCACTTTAACAGAGTATGATATTGTAATACTTGATTTAATACTGCCTGATACAGACGGTTTAGAGCTTTGTCAAAAAATACGAGAGGTATCCAACGTTCCCATTATTATATTAACGTCTAATAATGAGGATATGAATAAAATATTGGGATTAGAATACGGTGCTGACGATTATATGACCAAGCCTTTTAACATTTTAGAACTTAAAGCTAGAATAAAGGCAATTTTAAGAAGGACAAGAAGTATGCAAAAATCTAACGAGCAAACTTTAGTTGTTGATGATTTTACAATCAATGCCTTAGGTAGAAAGGTAACTCTTCACGATCAGGAAATTAATCTTACGGCAAAAGAATTTGATTTGTTATTACTGCTTGTTACTAACCCTGGCAAAGTATTTTCAAGAGAGGAACTCTTAGAAGTTATATGGGGTTACGAATACTTTGGGGACTTGAGAACCGTTGATGTACATGTTAGAAGGTTAAGAGAAAAAATAGAAGATAAAAATAAAGCTTACGAATATATACTGACAAAATGGGGGGTCGGATATTATTTCAGAAGTAAAAGCTAGTTGTAAAAATCCTTGAAATAGTTGAGACAGTATGTTATCATAAAATTCGATGGGGATAGATAGGTGCTGGTGTGCCTCCTGGTCTTCAAAACCAGTCGCGGGGCGTTAATAGCGTCCTGGGTGGGTTCAATTTCCATTTATTCCCGCCAATTAAGGAGAATTATTATTATGCCTAAAAGTATATTGGTGTGTGTTACACGTCAGAAAACTTGTGCAAAGCTTATACAAAAAGGCGCACAGTTATCGAAAGAACAAAACTGTAGTCTTAATGTTATACATGTAGTTAATGAAAATGACAAACTACTATACGGATTAAGTGACGGAGATGCATTGGAGTATTTATTTGAAATAACTAAGGAAGTAGGAGCTAACTTAGTTGTTAAACGATCAAAAGATGTTATAAAAACAATAGTTTCTTATGCCGAAGAAACCCATTGCAGCCATATTGTATTAGGAAGCTCAAACAATCCATCAAACAATTTCGTTTCCAAACTTCAAAAGAAACTTCCTAATGTTGAATTTATTCTTTAGGACCTGCTATGAACAGATTATTATTTCTACTGAAGTTTTTATTTGATAAAAATATACCCCTAAAAGAAAAATGGTGGGTAATTATACCCCTTATATACATAATAAGTCCGATAGATTTAATTCCTGCACCTGTATTCGGCTTCAGTATAATAGATGATTTGCTAATGTTAGCTTTTCTATTGACAAGAGTATATGATAAAACAAAAAAGTACTACAGTGGGAATTCAGGGGGAAATAATAACCAAGATATAGATATAATTGAAGATGTAGAATATGAAATTGACAAGGATGAGGACTAATAATACTCATCCTTTAATAATTTGTTATAAATTATAAATAAGTCTTTATTTTTGTCGAAATAGTTGTTAAGATATAGTTAAGAATATTCGGAGGTCTGTCTATGAATAATAACTACACTATTATCCGTACTATTTATGAAAATGTATTCCAAAGAATTTTAGAATGCAAAGACAATGCTACGGGTGAAATATTTTACAGCAATATAATAACTAGTCAAAAATTGATTAATTTAATAAATATTGAAGATTTGAAACAAATAAACTCTAATATTTTAGAGTGTTACAATACAGAAGACCGAATTTTTATTTTCACAAAACCATTAGATAATGATTGCAGAAAGTTCAGTGACTATGTAAATAATTCCCTTACATTGAAACAGCAGTTTTCTTTAACGGAGAAATCAATAGTTTTAGCTCATAGTATTTATAATATGACCGATGTGGTACAACAGAAGATTTTAGATTTAGACAGGCTGTATATTGATGAAAATGATAGTATAGTAGTAGACTGTAATCTAATATTTGAACAAGAATACGACATAGCAGACAATGAAACTTTCAGAAGGTTAGGCGATGTAATACATATGATATTTTCCGGGACAGAAATCATCGATTACAATGTTTCTGATACAATTCCGCCGGATATATTAAAAATAGTAGTAAGGTGCTTAACTAAAGAATATATTTTCCCTAAGGATGCTTTAGAAGAGCTGAAAAGATCCTCTATATATACTATGCTGTTCGGGGGAACTGTAAATGAATATAGGGAAATAGATAGGGAAAGAGAAAGTCCTTCAATTAATAGTACACAAAAACAGCCGGAAGATAAAGTTCTTAACATATATTTAGAAAATGAAGAGCAGGAGCCTACTAAAAAGAAAAAGCCACCTATAAGCAAGGAAATAAAAAGAGCTGTCCTTTCCTTGTTAATTGTAGTAGCAGTACTTCTTGTTGGAAACTCTATTATAAAAAAAGTTAGAGGTAAGGAAGATGAAGCAGAGCCAGTTATTAATCCGTTAGAGACTGAAATAGGGCAAAAACCGGAGCAACAAGCGGAGGAAATTGAGGAAATTGATGAAAATATAGAAGATCCTGCTATTGATTCAACTTTAGTTCATTTTAACGACCAACTTATAGAAAGTATTGGCTATAGTGGTGAAAAGGCAGAAATCGACAAGAATATATTCTTAGAAGGAACAAACTCCTTAATGGTTGCAAATACAGGCCCGGGGAAGGTTAAGGCCTTGTTCGCAGCAGTAGACTTTACAGATGAAAATTACAGCTATATGTTAATGCAGCAAATAGGAGTTTCAGCAAAGATAAGGGCTGAGAAGGATTTAGAGGCTTTAGTAGTTTTTGAAGCATATAAAAATGGAGCTATAAAGTCTAATTTCCATACCCTAGTGGATGTATACGATGATATTTGGTCACAAGTCAGTGTACCTATAAATGTTACCGATGCTGAACTTTTAAATATTTACATAGAATATGAAGGCGAAAATAGGGTGTGGATCGACTCTATATTTATCGATGTAATGAAGTAATCTTCAAGAATAAAAGTATCAATAACGACTTTTGGTCCTTTTCAGATCTGGATAGTTAATCTGAAAATGACTAATTGTCGTTTAGTTTTGGTTACAACTCCTTTTTAGAATGGTAGAAGAAATATTTTAAAATATATTAAAATTAAGTGAACTTTTTCTTAAAATTATCGTCTAATATATTGACTGATGGAAAAGAGAGGTGGAAAATGGAAATTATTAAAATGGAGAATATCTCCAAGCTTTACAAATCGGGACAAATAAAGGTTGAAGCATTAAAGAACATTTCCTTTGAAATTAAGGAAAAGGAATTCGTATCAATAATGGGACCCTCCGGTTCTGGAAAGTCAACATTGTTAAATTTAATAGGATGCTTAGACCACTCTTCTGACGGAACATATGAATTGGCAGGAACCCAGGTGAACAAATTAAGTGATTCTAAAATGTCAGAGGTAAGAAATTTGTTCATTGGATTTGTCTTTCAGAGCTTTCATTTGCTGCCCAGGATGAATGCACTTAAGAATGTTGAAATCCCTCTTATATACAGAGGGTTAAACTCAAAATTAAGAAGAGAACTTGCTGAAGCCGCATTGGAGCAGGTTGGATTAAAGGACAGGATGACTCATTTGCCAGCTCAGTTGTCAGGAGGACAGCAGCAGAGAGTGGCTATAGCACGAGCAATAGTAGGAAATCCGTCAATTATTTTAGCCGATGAACCTACAGGAGCGTTAGATTCTAAATCTGGCGAAATGATTATGGACCTATTTATAGAATTAAATGAGAAGAAATCAATGACTATCGTCCAAGTGACCCACGAAGAAGAAATTGCCGAGTACGGCAGGAGAATTATAAGATTGGTAGATGGTCAAATAGTATCCGATAGTTTGGTGGAGGAAAAAGATGTATAAAAAAATTATTTCAGGCGCAATAGTAATAGGATTAGTATTTTTTGGAGGGTATTTAACTGCTAAACAGTTAGTTCCCACCAGTTCACAAGCTACTGATGGTCCCAGGTATTCAACTAAAGCAGTTGAAAGGGGAGATATAAAACAAGGAGTAAATATTTCAGGACAGTTAAGTGGAAACTGGGGAGGTTCAATAACAGCACCACGACCGGAAGGTATTACCGATTCTAATGGTATGAGTGTTTCAGTGACATATACAGTGGAAGAAGTTCTTGTAGAACCTAATCAAATGGTTAAGAAGGATGACAATTTAGTACGTCTGTCTGCAACAAACTTGGGAGATATATTGACAGATTTAACTGACAGCGTTCAAAAGAAACAGGAAGAGATAAATACAAGGATTACCGACTTAGGAAAAATAATAAATAGGGATATTACCAGCCTTTCTCAAGTAAATCCTAATGATGGTATTGTTATTAGTGCACCTATAAGGGGTAGAGTAAGCGATATATCCATAACAGAAGGTGATATATTAGAAAGCAGCTTAATTGCTACTATTGTAGATGATAGTGTTGTAAAAATACCCTTTAAAGTAAATCAATATGAGTTCGACAATCTTAGTGTGGGCGAAGAAGTTTTAATGCAAATTATGAAGGTTATTCAGGAAGATGGAAAAGATAAAAAAGTTCCTGCATTTAGTGGATTTGTTAAAGGAACGGTTAAATCAATAAATGAAAATGCTGTACCTAATTCGGATAATCTTTACTATGTACATAATGGCATGATAGAGGCAATAAACCCTGGACTTATACAACCAGGAATGGAAGCTATTCTGTATAAGCAAGACAATGGCACTCCTACTCAGTCCTTTAACTTCAATGCATCAGTTTCCTCTTATTTAAACGAAAAAAGGGTGCATTATACAGGCAACTTCGATACATCAGTAATTGTAACAGAAGTATTAGTAACAGAAAATGAATTTGTTGAAGAAGGTCAAACCCTTGTAAGAATTGCAGGTAATGATGTAGCAGAAAGTATTCAGACTAGAATTGATGCAATAAATGCCCTCTATGATGAAATTGATAATACCTATAAAAAAATAGATAAAATTTCAGAGCTTACTTCTAAAATGATGGTTACAGCACCTTCAGACGGAATGATATCTTATGTAAATTATAGAGAAGGAGATCAACTAACTGCCAATGAAAACAGTGATCAATGGGATTTAATGCTTATGGATATGTACAATACCGATGAAATGTATATATACACTACAGTTTCTGACTTAGATGTTCTTTATATAAGACAGGATGCTCCCGTAGTAATAACTGTAGATGCACTTCCTGGCGAAACATTTGATGGAAAAGTTATAAGACTTGACCAATATACAGATTATAGGGACGGTAAGACTGTTTACAATGTACAGATAAGAGTAGAAGGTAGGGAAGGTTTAAGACCGGGAATGAATACTAACTGTTTCGTAGACTCGGGAGAATCTTTAGATACACTCTTAGTTCCTATAGAGGCTGTGTTTGAAGAAAACGGTAGGCAGAAAGTTGAAATTTTAGTTGGAGAAAACCAGCTAGAGGTAGTTGAAATCGAAGCAGGCTTGATGAATGATATGTACGTTGAAGTTCTAAGCGGCTTGGAAGAAGGTCAGCTTGTAGTTACAGGTAGTACAAGTGATTTAATGCCTAGTCAGTCTGTACCAAACAATGATTCATTCTTGCCAACTACAAATTAAGGAGTGATGAAGATGCAGGAAAGAGGAAATATTTCAAACCTTCTAGTAAGGTTGAAATTTTCTGCCATGATGGCATTAGACGGCATAACATCCAATTTACTTAGAACGTTTTTAACAGTCCTTGGTATTTCCATAGGGGTTGCAGCTGTAATCAGTTTGATGGGTATAGGGGAAGGGGCTAGAAGGTCAATAGTTGCACAGTTTGAAAGTTTAGGTGAGAATGTTATTGTTTTAAAATCCAATGCAGAAAATGTTAAGTTCGATATAGAAGAAGTAGAAATATTACCGGATAGAGTAACAGGAATTGAATATGCAAGCCCTGTTATCTATACGGAAGATACAGCTATAAGGTGGAGAAGAGATGAAAGTGAAACTAATCTTGTAGGGGTTAATGAAAATTATCCTCAGATAAAGGACCACCCGGTGATTTCAGGAAATTTTTTTACATCTCTTCACGTAAAACAAAGATCTCCCGTGGCAGTCTTAGGTTTTAATGTAGGAAACTCCCTGCTAAACGGAAGGAGCCCTGTTGGTCAAAGTATAAGTATTAACGGCATAAATTATAGAATTGTAGGGGTTTTAAGCCAAAAAGGTGAAGGTAAAGGAGATGGAATCGACGATAAAATCGTAATTCCTTATACTTCTGCCATGACAATAGCCGAAACGAAAGATATATTGGAAGTATGGGCTAAATCAAACAGTTCAGAAGATGCGGAATTAGCTATGGTACAATTGGGGAGAATTTATAAAAGAAAAGTAGGAATGGGAAGCAATATAAAACCTGGAAGCGGAAACGAGGAAGACCCTGGTGAAGGTGGAATTATAGATGAAGGTATGGATATGCCAATAGAGGAACCGATGCCAGAAGAACCAACTGTAGCTGGTGAAAAAGAAAATGTTTTTGAAAGGGGCGAAGAAGCTCTCACCATAACCAGTTTAAATAATTTAGTTCAGGAAGCTGATCAAGCAAATAGAATAATGACCGTTCTATTAGGGGGGATTGCTGCAGTGTCTCTCTTAGTAGGAGGCATAGGAATTATGAATATAATGCTGGTGGCAGTTACAGAAAGAACTGGAGAAATAGGAGTAAGGAGAGCCTTAGGAGCTAAAAAGGAAGATTTATTAATACAGTTTTTACTTGAAGCCGTCTACGTAAGTATAATCGGATGTATAGTGGGGATTATTTTAGGAGCCTGGGCAGTAAGTATAGTAGCAAACTATGGTCTTTCAGCAGTTGTAAGTTTAGACTCTATTAGAGTGGCAGTGTTCGTTGCACTGACTTCCGGACTCTTGTTCGGTGTGTATCCTGCTATAAATGCGTCCAACCTTCCACCAGTAGAAGCTTTGAAAAGACAATAAATAACAAAAAAACTTGGTATTATCCAAGTTTTTTGTGTCTTAGACAACTTTTTCTAAACCTTGGGTCGACCCAAGGTTTGCTTGTAAATATTCAAAAGTGTATGGAAAAAATAGGCTTGACATGGGGTTAACCCCTTGTCTTACACTATCTTTAGATTATTAGGAAGATTTTTGACAATACTTTAACAATCAAGGAAAGCTTAAAGTATACAGAACTTAATATTCAAAATTGCTTTATTACTCAATTAATTTAAGCCTTAAGGCTTATAAAATACAAGGAGGAAAGAATGGGAGAATTAAATAGGAGAGATTTTTTAAAAAAGGCGGCTATTGGAACTGCTGTAGTTGCAGGGGCAGGAGCTTTATCAGCCTGTGGAGTAGCGGCCACTAATACTGAACAACCAGCACCAGCACCAGCAGCTGAAGCTGTTGAAACACCTGAAAAATGGGATTATGAAACTGATGTTGTTATTGCAGGAGCCGGTAATGGTGGTTTATCTGCAGCAGCAGCTGCTGTAGATGAAGGAAAAAAAGTAATCCTTTTAGAAATCAGTAGTATTGTTGGCGGTGGAAGTGCTTGGTCAGGTGGTGTTATTCATGCTTGGGGTTTACAAAACTTTGAGGAATATAATGAATACACTGAGGGTCTTCATCATCCTGTATTAGCGAAACTTTTTGTTGAAACACTAAGAAAAGATTACTTCCCATGGCTTGAATCTATAGGAGCACCCTTAGTGCCTGGTGACCCTAATGCCTATGGACCTACCATAGACCCACGTTTAGGTGAGCAAGGTGATATAGCTCACGTAGGAAAACGTAAGTATTTCAATCATTTAGCTAATTTTACCGAAAGTAAAGGCGGTACTATTATGTTAAATACACGTGCCTATAAACTAATAACTAATGAAGATAATCACGTAATAGGTTTACAGGCTATGAACAAGGAAGGTCAATTAATCAATATAAAGGCCACCTCCGTAATATTAGCAACAGGAAACTTTATGGCAAACAAAGAAATGTTACAAAAATATGTAGGCCCTTATGCTGATACTGCAAGAAACATGGGTGTACCCTACAACACAGGGGATGGTATTATGATGGCTCAGTCAGTAGGGGCAATACTAAGCGGCGGAATGAGTACTTGGTCAGGTACATTCAGTGCCTTAACACCTACTACTCCAGTAGTGGACGATCCTGAGGAATACGAAAGAATCGTAGCAGAAGATCCTGAAACTATGCCTGGTGTAGGAGTAGGTAGAATATCACCGCCAATGTGGGTTGGTTTGTTAAATCCTACGGAAGCAAAGGGGATTCTAGTTAATTTAGATGGGAAAAGATTTAGAGATGAGTCCTGCGTAATTCAATCTAAATATGCCAGATTACCTCAAGCTGTTTTAGAGCAAAGAGAAGGTATGGCTTACATGATTGCTGATGAAATTATCGCAGAAGATACTCCTGGTTCCCATGCCTTAGTTGACCAAATAATTGCTGAAGGCGGCAAGGTTGTTGTAGCTGATAGCTTAGAAGAACTTGCAGAAGGCTTGAGTCTACAAGGAGTATATAAGAAGGTTTTCCTTAAAACTATAAATGAATATAATGCTGCAATTGATGCAGGGAGAGCAGATGAGTTAGATATTCCAAGAGTTACTGGACACTACAAAATCAGTACACCTCCTTTCTATGCAATTCCAACTACAGCACAAATTTACTGTACATATGGCGGCATAGAAATCAATGAAAAAACTGAAGTTTTAGATTATCAAAGAAGACCTATTCCAGGTTTATATGCTGTACCACCAGCAGCAGGCGGTATTTTTAGATCCATATACGCAGGCGGTATCGCTATAGCAGGAACCTTTGGATACTTAGCAGGAAAAGCTGCTAAAGCTTAAAATAATATAGAGGTAGTTTTCTACCTCTATATAACAATTTACAAAAATAGGAGCGAAGACATGAAAAATATAAAAAAAATGACAGCATTTCTTTTAATAACAATGCTTTTAGTATTAGTTGGATGTGGTAGTCCAACTTCAGCCGAGGAGCCTGAAGATGCTCAACCGGCAGTGGAAGAAGATATAGAAGAAATAGAAGAAATAGAAGAAATAGAAGAAGAGGAAGAAGTTGTTGAAATAGTAGAAGCATTTCCAAATGCAGAATATGTAACAATAGATAATGACGAAATAGAAGCTATAAAAGAAGAAGTACGTTCTTTACAGACAATTGAAGAAGCATACATTGATGGTGAAATGGTAGGATATAAAATTCTTGTAAGCCCAAATGGTTATGGTGGAGCTATGGAAGTATTCACCTATATAGATCTGACTGGAACAGTTCTACAAGTTGAAATTGGCGATCATGGGGAAACTGAAGGTATAGGTTCTGCAGTTGAAAGTCCGCAATTCTTGAGCGCATTTTATAATGTTACTTCAGTAGATAGTATTAATGCGGTAGATGGAATAGCAGGGGCAACTTTCTCCTCCGGTGCAGTAAAGGATGGAGTAACGAGAGCTTTAAATATATTTGTAGATTTTTTACAATAGATAGGTTGAAAAATAGAACAGAAAAGCTAAAGGGGATATAAAACCCCTTTAATTTTTTGTAATTTTAATGTATAATACAATAAGAACTACTTTAGGAGGAAACTATGGAATTAAAATTAACAATTGGGTTAAAATGTAAAGAGGAAAAAACAGTAAGTATGGACGATACAGCCAGCGTGTTTGGTAGCGGTGCTGCAGAAGTTTTTGCAACACCTATGATGATAGGACTGATGGAAGCAGCTGCTATGAAGGCTGTAAAAGATTATTTACCAGAAGGACATTCAACGGTAGGAACATTAGTAAACATTAAACATTTAAGTGCCACTAAAGTTGGAAAAAAAGTTTGGGCAGAAGCAGAATTAACAGAAATCGATAGAAAGAGACTTACTTTTAAAGTTACAGCTTTTGATGAAGATAAGAAAATTGGAGAAGGCAGTCATGAAAGGTTTATAATCAATGAAGAAAAATTTATGAATAATTTAAAATAGAGAAAGGGGACACACCATGAGATGTCCTAAGTGCAATTATGCAGAAAGCAAGGTTGTTGATACCAGACCGACAGATGATGGAACAAAGATAAGACGTCGACGGGAATGTATGGAATGCGGACATCGGTTTACAACCTATGAAAAAATTGAAGAAACTCAAATAGTAGTAATAAAAAGAGACGGTACAAGACAAGGCTACAATAGAGATAAAATAATTAACGGGCTTATACGTGCCTGTGATAAACGTTCTGTAAGTCTTGAACAAATAGAAGCAATTGCCGACAAAGTAGAGAAACAATTGTATAATACCTTTCAAAATGAAGTTTCAACAGAAGTAATAGGGGAAATTGTTATGGATGAACTTCAAAATGTAGATGATGTGGCTTACGTTCGTTTTGCTTCTGTCTACAGGAAGTTTAAAGATATAGATACCTTCATGGATGAATTAACAAAAATTTTAAATGAAAGAAAAAGTAAGTAGGGAGAAATATGTATATTAATTTAGATGTGCTAAATATTACTAATGGCAATACGGAAATTATTGATTCTGAATTCGGTAGGATGAGCATTGAAAAAATTGAAGCAGGAAAGCTTAAGTTGTTAACGGGCAAAATTATCGCTACTGATCCTATCCTGCTTTATGACGATGAGTGCTTTTCTAATCATGTTAAGCCAGGTCTATATAGTGTAAATATTTATATAGGCAAGGCCGGCAACAGAAGACAACAGACCGTTGCTGCTGAAATTAGGTTTAGTGACCAGGAGCCGCTTAAGTGGGAGATGGCATTGTTTGAAGGTGAATCATCCCAAGCCTTTGCTCGTAATGAATTTATGGGATATGAAGTAGAGAACGGATTAGCTTCTTTTATGGATGAAAAAGTTATGGAAATACTTGATGCTTACGATAAAGAACAATTAAAAAGCTATGAGAAAATTATAGTAAATGAAGTAAGAAAGAGTAGTAATTCCTGCGCCAGCATAATTATGGATGAGAAAACAGGTCTTAACCTAGTAGTCTTTGCCAGTGGATGGAATGAGGGAACCTTCCCTACCTACTATGGCTTAGACCCTAATAATAAGATAGCAAGACTTGTAACAGATTTCATGGTAATAGAATAATATACTTAACAACCCTAGTTTCTGTGTCATTCTGGAGCTTCATATTGCTCAGAATGACGCTTTTGCATTCCCTATTTACTGACAATTCCTTAACATATTATTAAATTTCGCTTTGAAGAATATACTTCCTTGAAATAATAATTAAATAGTGATAAAATAATAATCTATTAAATGAAAAGGACTTAATATGAAAAAGAAAATTAACAAATATGATCTAGCACTAATTGGAGCAATAATAATAATCAATGTACTCATAATTCTGTGGGGAAGCAGAAGAGCTGTTGATTTAAATAATAAAATTGCCTATATTTATTCACAAAACAATTTAGTAAGAGAATATGTTTTGACTGATGATGTAAGGGAAGAGTATAAAGTTGAAACAGCAAGTGGTTACAATACACTTCATATTGAAGATGGACAAATATGGATCCATGAAGCAAGCTGTCCTGACCAAGTTTGTATATACCAGGGTAAAATTTCCAGGGATGGTGAAATTATAGTTTGTCTACCTAACCAACTGTTAATAAAAATTGTAGACAATACTGAAGACGACGATGTAGATTTTATAGCTAATTAAAGGAATGAGAATATTATGAATAGAACACAGAGATATGTTTTTTTGTCGCTGCTTACAGCAGCAGCACTGATACTAAGTATTATAGAAAGCATGATACCATTACCCTTCATTGCTCCTGGAGCAAAGTTAGGTTTATCAAATATTGTTATATTGACAGCAGTAGTGTTGTTTGGATTTAGAGATTCATTACTTGTAGTAATATTGAGGAGTATTCTTCTCATGCTTATTGCAACTAATCCTATTACATTTATATACAGTATATCTAGTGGTATTGTAAGTACAATCGTTATGTACTTAGGGTGCAGGTATTTAAGCAGTAAATTCAGTTTAATAGGGATAAGCGTTTTAGGAGCCATGGCTCATAATGCAACTCAAGTAACTGTAGCTGCTATTTTATTTACTACAACAAAGTTATATTATTACTTGCCCATATTATCATTAGTAAGTATCTTTACCGGATGTTTTGTAGGATATACTTCAATTTTTGTAACTAATAATTTAGATAAAACTTTATTAAAACTCAATAGAGAGGTTTAAAATGAGAAAAGGAAGTTCCGTATACTTATTGTTACTTATACTCATTTCTATTATTATTGGAACTATTTTAGGTAAAGCATTTGGAAATCTACTACCTATATTAAATTACGGAGAAGGTATAGGGTTCGGTCCAGCAACATTGGATTTAAATATTTTAAAACTAACTTTTGGCTTTAGTGCTAACTTAACAGTTGCAGGAATAATCGGACTTATTGCAGGAATAATAATTTATAGAAAACTTTAAGGAAGAATATGAAAATAATATTAGCATCAAAATCCCCTAGAAGAATCGAAATGCTTCAAAGATATGTTAAAGATATATCGGTTTATTCTTCTAATATAGAAGAAAAAATAAATATTAGCGATCAGCCTCAAACCACAGTTATGAAGTTTGCTTTTGAAAAGGCATTTAATATATATTTAAACTGTGAAGAAGAGGGAATTATCATAGGGGCAGATACAATAGTTTATTTAGACAAAATAATGGGCAAACCTAAAGATGAGGATGAAGCCTTTAATATGCTGAGTTATCTCTCCGGTAAAACACACTATGTCTATACAGGTATATGTTGCATAGATACAGTAAGATCTAAAAAGATAGTTGATTATGAAAAAACAGCGGTAAAGTTTATTAATTTTACCGATGATTTTATAAAGACATATTTAAAAACTAAGGAGTATACGGACAAAGCAGGTGCTTATGGGATTCAAGGTTACGGTGAGTTGTTGGTAGAAGAAATAGTAGGTTGCTACAATAACGTAAAAGGCCTGCCCTTAACTAAACTGAATAATTTATTGACAAAACATTTTTCTAGAAACTTGCTGTAATAAAATATTGCATAGTGGAGGATAAAATGGACAATACTAATTATACCATAAAATCAATACCTGAAGACGACAGACCTCAGGAAAAATTGCTTAAGTATGGCGCAAATACATTGTCTAACTCGGAACTTATAGCAGTAATTTTAAGAACAGGAACAAAGGAAGAAAATGTTGTTATGCTATCTCAGAGAATTTTAAAAGAAGATGGAAAGGGTCTGAGGAATATAGCAGAAGGTACAGTTGAAAAATTTAAATCTTACAAGGGTATTAGTAATGTAAAAGCTGCTAAGCTTATGGCCGTTGCAGAAATCAGTAAAAGAATGAGTACTTTAAAAGTTGATAAAGTAAAAATTTCTTCTCCCGCTGATGCAGCCCTAGTTATGATGGAAGAAATGAGGTATTATCAAAAGGAATATTTCAAAACTATTCTACTAGATACTAAAAACAATATAAAAAAGGTTTCACAAATATCCGTAGGAAGTTTAAATAGTTCAATAGTCCATCCCAGAGAAGTATTTCACCAAGCAGTAGCTAATTTATGTTCATCAATAATCTTAGTCCATAATCATCCCAGTGGAGAACCGGAGCCAAGTCACGAAGATATTGTACTTACAAACCGGCTTAATGAATGTGGAAAAATATTAGGAATAAGAGTCTTAGATCATATAATAATCGGCGATGGAGTATTTTTCAGTTTTAAGGAAGAAGGTTTATTGTGAAACAACAAGGTTCCCGGGTACCCAACAGCAATCTCTGATTGGGTCGTTGGCTGGGTTTCTTATTATAAATGAAAGGAAACATATATGGGATTTTTTGATTTTTTCACACAAAAGATAGGCATTGATTTAGGAACATCAAATACATTAGTATATGTAAACAATAAAGGAATCGTAGTAAACGAGCCTTCAGTGGTTGCTGTGAATACAGTGTCAAGCGAAGTTTGTGCTGTAGGAAATGATGCTAAGGCTATGTTAGATAGAACACCTAAGACTATAAGTGCTATTAGACCTTTGCAAAGTGGTGTAATTGCAGATTTTCAACTGACAAGGGCAATGGTTAAATACTTTATAACTAAAACTCTTAATAAAAAAAGGTTAATAAAATCCAACGTAGTAATCAGTGTACCAGTAGGTGTAACTTCTATTGAAAGAAGGGCTGTGGAAGAGGTGGCTTACGATGCAGGTGCCAGAAAAGTTAAATTAGTAGAAGAACCTATGGCAGCTGCCATAGGAGCAGGCCTTCCTGTAGACCAGCCTATAGGAAATATGATAGTAGATATTGGAGGAGGAACTACTGAAATAGCAGTAATTTCCTTGGGAGGAATAGTTGAAAGCGATTCTCTTCGAATCGCTGGGGATGATATAGACATAAATATAAGAGATTATGTTAAAATTAAATACAAAATGGATATAGGTTTGGTTACAGCGGAAAAAATCAAAATGGCTTTAGGAAATGCCAGTTCTGAATACTATGAAAGAGTCAAAAACAATTATACTATTGATGAGATAGATGAAAAGGAAACAGAAACTGAATTTGAAGATGAAAAGGCTGCAGCTATTGAATTAGAAAATGAAAAGGCTGCACCTATTGAAATGGAAATAAGAGGAAGGGACATCGTAACGGGACTTCCCTTGAAAATAACCATAACAAATGAAGAAATAAGAGAAGCAATTATGGAAACTATTAACTCTATAGTTAATGCTATTAGAAGAGTACTTGAG
Source organism: Tissierellia bacterium (assembly GCA_012518555.1). Classification (GTDB taxonomy): domain Bacteria; phylum Bacillota; class Clostridia; order Tissierellales; family Sedimentibacteraceae; genus Sedimentibacter. The sequence goes on along the minus strand of JAAYRW010000055.1, from coordinate 41,962 downwards.
AGAACTCCGCCGGAATTATCTTCTGATATATATTCTAATGGTGTATATTTAAGTGGAGGCGGTGCACAATTAAAAGGCTTAGATATATTTATTGAAGAGGAGACTGGCATTAAAGTTTTTATTGCCGACAATCCACTTAACAGTGTTGCTTTGGGAGCGGGTAAAATATGTGAGAATTTATAAAGCGGTGGGATAATGAATTTTATTAGAGAACATTTTAAAAAAATGTTATTTGTTATTACAATTTTTATATTGATTATTATGATAGGCCTGTCATCTATTGGAAGGATGGATGGCGTTAACTTAGGTTTTTTTGGAAATGTGGTTTCGGGTTTTCAGAAAGTAACTTATACAACAGGCCTTACTCTTACTAATTCTTTTTTATCGGTTCAGGAAATCGTCAAAATGCGGGAAGAAAATATTATGCTGACGGAGACAGTATACCAGCTGCAGGAACAGGTAAGAGTTTTAGAGAATATTATTAACAAATCTGATGCTTTGGAAACGGAATATGAAATGAAAAAGAACCTTTCTCATGACTACGTTGTTGGACAAGTAATTGCCTTAGATGATTCCAATTGGTTTAGCAGATTTACAATAGATAAGGGAGAAAAGGACGGTATAAAAACAAATGACATAGTCATCCAAGCTGTAAAAACAGATAATCAAGTAGTACAAATCGGTCTTTTAGGAATAGTTGCGGAAACTTCTTCAAACTGGTCTAAAGTAATTACATTATTAGATGAAAACTGCAAAGTAAGTTTCAGGGATATTAACAATGATGAAAGTGGAATTTTGCAGGGAGGAATTGATGGTAATGTAACGGGGTACTTTTTCAACAGCAAAGTTAGTGCCCAGGTAGGAGATAACTTAGTCACATCAGGCATAGGTGAAATTTACACTCCTGATGTTTACATTGGTAATGTAAAGGACCTAGTGGAAACTACAGACGCTTCCACCTTAAGGATTATTGTTGAGCCGGCTGTTGAATTTACAAAAATAAGCAGGGTATACGTACTTACTCAAAATCCATAAATAGAAAGGCTATATTATGAAAAAAATCACACTGATGGTTACGATGATTGTTGTTAACTTTATACTTCAAACATCATTGTTTGGTTTTTTTGGATTTCTCAGCGTAATTCCAAACCTTTCTTTAATTATATTGGTTATATTTTCCATGGCCTCTGATGGACTTACCGGGGGAATACTTGGATTTATAACTGGGCTTCTATACGATGCAATGATTTATGATGTTTTTGGAATTTATACTTTAATATATTTTTTAATCGGAGCTACAATAGGAACTTTTAGCGATGACATGGTAGGGGAAAATTATTTTGCTTACAGCCTAGTAACAGGCATATCGACAGCTGTAATGCATTTTTTATTATATATAATTTTATTCTTTTTAAGGTATCGAGTAAAAATGGCAGTAATTAATTTTTCGGCAATTTTCCTTGAAATTGTAATTAATACTGTCTTAGTTGTATTTGTACTGAAATTTATTGTTTTTATATTTAACAAGCTAAATATAAAGGCATAGAGGTGTATTATGCTAAAATTTTTTAAAAATCGTTTTAATATTTTATATTTAATAATAGTATTTTTGTTAGTTACTTTAGGCTTTCGCATGGCAGTGCTTACTATTGTAGAAGGTGAGGAATACAGGCGTATTGCAGATATAAAGAAAATAAAGGATATACCTGTTAAAGCTCCAAGGGGCAAAATATTTGACAGAAACGGTCTTATCCTGGCAGACAATGTTTCCAGCTTTACGGTTCAAATGTATACTGATGAAATAGATTCTGATGATTTTATTGATATAGCCTATAAATTATCAGAAATATTTGATGAAAATATGGAAAGGCCTATAGATGACTTTCCAATAGAAATCGATACTTTCGAGTATGTGGATGAATATATGGAACTGGCAGCAAACACAAGTATTCAAAGGGAAGAAACTGATAATATTACATACCTTACAGCTGAAGAAAAAGCAATAGAAATAGTTAAGGAAAATATTTATGAGTGGTTAAATTTCACTACTGTAATTTACGGTGAAAATTTTTCTCCTAAAGAAAGGGTTCTTGCAACTTTATTAAGTGATGCTGTTCCTATAAAATTAGAAGGGGGAAACTTTGAATATATAGTTCCTGATTTAGTAGAAACAGAAGATTTTATAAATACTGAAAATAGTGAAACAAATGTAGCTAGTGAAATGATTGAATCAACAGAAGTTATAGGGGAAGAAAAAACCCCCATAGAAAAATGGTTGGAAGAAAAGAATTTAGAAGCAGAAGATGCTACAGAAGCAGTAGGGAAATTATTAATTAATAATAACAAATATCTTTCTTCCTTATTCTCAAATTCTAAAATAAGAAGATTATCTTATGACTTTATCAAGGAAAAAGGCTATGAAAATATAAGGCTGAAAAATTTTTCTTTCGTTCAAGATGAATCCTATGCAAATATAAAAAGAAATCTAAATTTAAAAAATGATGAAATAACCATGTATACTTCGGCAAAAGACGATTTTGTAATTTTAACCATGAAAAATTCCATTGATAATTTATTACATTCAGTCTATAAGTCTAAGGATGGTAGTATTATGCCGGGAAAAATCCTTATAGACAAGCTAAAAGCAATCTATCCTGATTTACCAGTAGATTTCAAGGAAAATGGAAATAGTGGAACTTTTGAGTATACTGATTTAGAAATAAGGGACAAATATTTGAAACAGCAACATATGAATGAGAGTATAGGAGCTTATGATTTTATAAAAGAAATTGCTTTCAAAAATTACGACTTACTTTATAATTTGATTACCGATGATAATGTTAAATACTATTCACAAATTGAATTATTAAAATATGAAAACCCCATGATATCAATTGCCGACTGGGAGTATACGCCTTTGAGGGATAAAAGAATATGGATAAATAGCAATGTAAAATCCGAAGAAGATGTAGAATATACAGCAGAAGAAGTTTTTAATTTACTTAGAGAATCTCTGGAAATCTCCCCAGAAATAAATGATTATATTTTACGAAATATATTGGTATTAAGAGAACGATATAATAAAACTAGCTATCTTTCCTACCATCCGGTAGATATTTGTTACGGAATTTCCGAAAGAACTGTTGCTATGATCTCAGAGCGCTCCCATGAACTCAATGGAATTAATGTTGAAATAGAGCCTCGTAGATTTTATCCTGCCTATGAATCTGCCTCTCATATTATCGGGTATTTAGGAAAAATTGCCCAGGATTACGAAATACAAGAATATATTGTAGAGAAAGGTTATAGTAGTGACGATATAATTGGTAAGACAGGTTTGGAAGAAAAATTTGAAGATTATTTAAGAGGAGAAAAAGGCAAGAAAACCGTGGAGGTAAATAACGTCGGAAAGACCATACGCTCAGTATCCAGTCAGTCACCGGTACCGGGAAACAACTTATATTTAACAATTGATTTAAACCTTCAAAAAAAAGCGGAAGAATCCTTAAAAATAGGTTTGGAAAAAATACGTGAGGGAGGTACTTTTGAAAGTCAGTGGGGTGATTTTGACTTTAGAGACAAATATGAAAATGCCCGTTCAGGGGCATTAGTAGCTTTAGATGTGAAAACAGGGGAAGTCTTAGCTTTAGCTAATTATCCTTCCTATGATTTAAATTTATTTTCTACGGGAATAACCATGGAGGACTGGAACAGTCTTTTAAATGAATCGAAAAACCCTTTAGCACCAAGACCCCTTTACAACATAGCAATGCTTACAGCAATACAGCCAGGCTCTACATTTAAAATGATTACTTCCTTAGCGGCATTGGAAAAGGGAGTAAATCCTAATACTACTGTTTATTGTGCCGGTACGATGAAGGTAGGAGATAGAAATTTCAGCTGTTGGATTTATAATATGTTTGGCGGGGCTCATGGTCCACAAACAATCTATCAGGCAATAATGAATTCTTGTAACTTTTATTTCTATACGACGGTACTAGGAGAAAATTTGGCTAGCCATCAAAAACATACAGTTAAAGTTGATGCGGAAGATATTATTGAAATGGCAATTAAGTTCGGTCTTAATTCAAAAACTGGAATTGAAATAGACATACCTCAAGAAGCTTCTGGCGGGGTACCTAGCATAGAAGGAAAAAAATCCAATATACGTGTATATTTAAGGTTGTTTTTAGAGTCCAATATAGAAAGATATTTAAAGGATGGAGTACAAGTAGATTCATCTATGAAAAATGAAATAGTTGAAGAAATTGTAAGTTGGATAGATAGAGAAGAGCCTATGACGAGAGGAGAAGTTTACGAGGGTCTTGCTGCCTTAAATCTAGATCCAGAAAAAACTAACGACAGCTACGTTCCATTAGTAGATATTATTAAATATTCTTATATAAACCAAGCATTGTGGAATGTAGGAGATAACTTAAATATAAGTATTGGTCAAGGGAACAATTCATACACTACATTGCAAATGGCAAATTACACGGCTTCAATTGCCAATGGAGGATATAGGAAGAATGTAAGTGTAATAAAAGATATTAGAACATATGACGATAAAGCAACCGGCTATATACCTTTAAGACAATCAGAAAAAATTGAGCTTTCAGATGATAGTTACTTAGAAGTTATTAAGCAGGGTATGAGGTTAGTTTCTTATGATGACAGTGCAAGGCCTTATGATAATTTTCCGGTAGAAGTAGCTAGTAAGACGGGAACTGCTCAAAATGAAGGTAGAAATCCCGAAACAGGAGAACCATACGATGACTTTGCCTGGTACGTTGCTTTTGCACCTTACGATGACCCGCAAATTGCAGTTGCATGCGTCTTATTTGAGGGAGGTTCGGGACGTTATCCTATTCCCATAGTCAGAGAAGTAATAGGAGAATATTTGAAAATAAAGGGAACAATTGAATAGATTTCGTGTCATTTTGAACTGAAGGTGAAAAATCTCAGGATTAAAAGGAGGAGGCAATTAATGAACGTCATACTAACAGCTTCACAAAAAAAACAAATAGGAAAGACCCTTATAAGCATAAGAGCAGGAATTGAACTTTCTAGACAGGGTAAGAATGTATTAATGATGGACCTTTCATCAGGAAAAATTAAAATGTCTGAATATCTTAATGTAAATGAAAATATTATTTATGATATTGTAGATGTCTTTACAGATACTTGTCCATTGGAACAAGCTGTAATAGAAATTGAGGAAAATTTAAGCCTTCTACCTTGTCCTAGAATTCCTGGAAAGATAGATAAAATAAACAAAGACTACTTCCTTAAATTATTAAAGTATGCAGAAAATTACGATCAAGTAATAATTGATATTGATAAGTTAACACATAGCTATATAGATTTCACACAAATTCAAAATGTTGTATCCATTAACAATAATGATTTTTCCTGTATAAAGGAAATAAATACGGATAAAGTTTTAGCTTCAAAGGTAGATAAATTCACCCTCATAATAAATAAATACAATAAAAAGGCGGCGAAAAAGGGAGTGATGATGACTTTAAAAGATATAGAAAAACTCACAGAAACTACTGTAGCTACAGTAATTGAAGAAAATTCAAAGTATTCAAAAGCCGATTACCAAACTATCTTCACCGACAATTTTCTTAATTTGTCCCCCTACCTCAGCCTGACATTCCTCTAATGCTCACCCGCAGAGACTAACCCCATTAGAGCTGTGTCCCCCTTCCCTTTTTAGATATTCCATACATTTTTTTTAATTTAGTAATAAAGCTTGTAACACTCTAATAAAATGTATGGAAGGGGTGGTGAAATGAATAAGTTAACAAAAAGAAAGTTTAATTTTAAAAGGAAAGAACAACTTAATAAAAAATTAGCTTTACAAGTTCTTTTTAGCATAATTTTAGTAGGGGCCGTAATAGTAACAAAAAATTTAAACTCAGACTTGTCGGATAAATTTATAAATGCTGCGGAAGAAAAAATGAATGCAAGTATAAAAATTTTAGAAGTAAGAGATACCATTGCAGGTGTTGCTATAGCTGCAAGAAATAAATTACCTTTTGTTTCTGCAAAAAACCAGGCTGCGCCTGTTTCAGGTAGTCTTTACCGTAAGCATGGAATTAACAATGCAAATGGAGAATCCTTTTACAATCATGGTATAGATATTAAATCCGAGACTCAATCGGTGAAATCTATAACAGAAGGAAAAGTCGTTTCAATGGGTACAAATGAAAATCTTTCTGGCTACATTGTAGTACAAAATGAAGATAGAACATTCATCTACGGCAAAATAAGCGAAGCCTTCGTTAAAGAGGGGGATAGTTTATCCAAGGGAGAAATTATAGGAGCCCTTGATGAGAATATGATTCTCCATATAGAAGTATGGGAGGACGGAGTTTCAATTAATCCTTCGGAATTTTTGGATTTGACAGATTAATTTAGGTAATGGCGCTAATAATAGCCCTTTCCGCCCATGAAGTTGCCCATTTATTTTCGGCAATATTGCTGAATATTAAGTTTTCAAAAGTAAAAATTACCTTGTTCGGCTTTAATTTTGATGCTAACTTAGAAAATGTTTCATATTTTAAAAAAATACTCTTGTTTTTTTCAGGTCCCGGCTGTAATTTAGCTTTGTATTTCGGACTAAGAAATACAGAATATTCATACTTCGCAAATATAAACCTATTTTTAGCATATATGAACTTAGTTCCAATAGTACCTTTAGACGGAGGGAATATATGTAGAACAATTATGGAATTTTTTTTGCCTGTGAAAACTGTTAGCCGTTACATAGTTATGACAAATATATTTTTTGTTATTTGTTTTATTATAATAATACATAGCTATAAGAATTATTTGTTTTTTTTGCTTGTAGTAATGGGGCTTAAAGGAATAGTGGAGGAAAGTAGACATATTCTTGAAAAATCCATATCTATAAGATATAATAAAATAAAATACAAAGGATGAGTTAAAATGGTCTCTGAAAATATTGTTATTAGAAAAAGTACTTTTGATGATTGTGAAATATTCACTAAGTGGGAACAAGAGGATTATATTAAAGAATTTTTAACTATCAATAAGGAACGAACTTATGAAGAAGTAGTACGAGAATTTATTCTAAGAGAAGAAGATATATCTAACCAACAATATACAATTGTTTTTAAAAATCGAAATCCTATAGGTAGAATACATCTTTCTAAAATATCAAAAGAGTCAGATTCCATGGATATAACACGGATCTACATAGGTGAAAAGGATTATTTAGGCAAAGGATACGGAAAAGAAGCAATGATATTACTTTTAGATTATTGCTTTAATACTTTAAAAATGGAAAGGGTATCATTAGATTTCTATAGGGGAAATCCTGCAGAAAAGCTTTATTTAAGTTTAGGATTTAAATATGAAGGTATAATGAGAAATGCAGCTAAGAGAGACAATGAATATTTTGATTTGCATTTAATGTCAATCTTAAGGGAAGAATATAAAAAAACAATTGAAATATTTTAAAAAAGTAGTATAATGTTATTACATTTGTAAATTTAAGATTTATAAATGCCTCTTAAATTTTTTGCCTTAAGCCGTGGATTGTATCCACGGCTTGCCCTTTGGTATTGCATTCCCCTGCCTATTCTTCTAGCTATCACTAAGTAAATAGAAGAGAATATACAATTATCAATATACAAAATATAAATATCATAAGAAATATATGCTTTTTAACAAACCTCCATATTCGGTAAATCATTTAATCCCCCCATACATTATATGTAGCATTATTATAAATAGCATTGCACAGTTGCTAAAAAACAGCATAAAATAAACTATAAATAATGAAATGGAGGATTATAATGCCTACTATATATTTAAGTCCCTCTACACAGGAATACAATCTATTCATAACGGAAGGTAATGAAGAATATTGGATGAACCGAATTGTTGATGCTATGATTCCTTACCTTCAACAATATGGTATAAACTATTACAGAAATACTCCTGACATGACTGCGGGTTCTTCTATAAGAGATTCCAATGCAAGAAATGTTGATTTTCATCTTGCAATACATTCTAATGCATCGGGTCCGGGACAGGAAGGTAGAAACAGAGGAGTGATTGCTTTTTATTATCCGGGAAGTATTAACGGCGAAAGAATGGCTAATTTATTAGTTGAGAATTTCAGACAAATATATCCTCTTCCAGATTTAGTAAGAACGGCTACTACAACGACTTTAGGGGAAGTTTCTAGGACTAATGCTCCATCGGTATTATTAGAAGTTGGCTTCCATGACAATATAGAAGATGCCAACTGGATAACCAACAATATCGATACTATAGCAAGAGCTATAGCAGATTCTGTTAATCAATATTTTAGCGGTCAACAAGAGCAGCCGGGAACAGGACAGATGGGAAGAGTTACGACAGCCGGTGGTTACTTAAACATAAGAAACGGACCTGCTTTAACAGGAGAAGTTATTGGAATGGTACCAAATGGTGCAATAGTTACTATAACAGAACAGGTAGGGGAGTGGTACAGAATATACTATAACGGAATTGACGGATACGTATTCGGAGAATTTATTACAAGAATGTAAAAAACCAGCCATGAAGATATGGCTGGTTTTTTGATGCGGTTGGGGGGATTTGAACCCCCACGAATATACATTCGCTAGCCCCTCAAGCTAGTGCGTCTGCCATTCCGCCACAACCGCAATACCAATATATTATAAGGTAAAGAAAGAGTTTTGTAAAGGATTTTTATTAAGTTTCAAAAAAATTCCAACTTAATAAAGAAACATTAGGAATAAGCATATCTCTCAATTGTACTTGTATTTATAAGGTTTTTGAACTATAATAGAAATAAAAAAATGGAGAGATACAGATGGAAGTTGCAATTGTGAAATCATTTTCATATGAAGGGGGCGGCGGTAATGGCGCAGGAGTTGTTATTCTAGAAAAGCAAGTAGCAGATGAGAAGAAACAGGAAATCGCTTGCCGAATAGGTTTATCTGAAACAGCATTTGTTTTAAAAAGGGACGATAATAACTATGATGTTAGTTTTTTCACGCCTGTTTCTGAAGTAGATCTATGTGGTCATGCTACTATTGCTGCATTTTATTACTTGGCGGAGAAAGGCTTTATTAAAGGTAATAATGAGACCAAGGTTATTTATCAAAACACCAAGGCAGGTAGGTTAAAGATTAACTTAACCTTTAAGGATGGTGTATATGTTCTGATGCAACAGACTAGTCCACGAATTTACAATGATCTTAGAGACAAGATTAAACAAATAGCAAAATCACTGAACTTAGATGAAAGACATATGGGTTTAGAGGGTTGTCAATTATATCCGACCATTGTATCGACAGGTCTTAAAGATATTATGATTCCCGTTAAATCCAGGGACATCCTTAATAGCATTAATGCTAATTTCAAGGCTATAAGTAAGATATCAAAAGAAAACAATGTAATCGGTTACCATGTTTTTACTATAGATGAGGGTACTATTTATGCTAGGAATTTCGCTCCTTTAGTAGGAATTGACGAAGAATGTGCCACGGGTACTTCCAATGGTGCCTTAGCAAGTTTACTCTATAGCAGAGCTTTAGCAAATTCTTCTGTTGAGATTATTCAGGGTGAAGCTATGAATGAAAAAAGCATGGTATTTGTGAAAATTAATGAAGTAGACAATATTTTAGATGTATATGTAGGTGGCAAGGCATTTATTGAAAATTATTTAGAAATATAAGGTGGGATAAATATGAAGGTTATAGAAGTTGCTGACATTCTAAAGGCAGAAATATTGACGGATAGGGTTAATGAAAATTTAGAAGTTAAGTACGGTTTTGCCAGTGATTTAATGAGTGACGTATTAGCCTATGCAAATAATGACTCCATGCTTATAACAGGCTTGAACAATCCACAGGTAATAAGAACAGCGGAGATGTTGGATATTTCTACAGTAGTATTTGTAAGAGGGAAGAGACCTGGAAAAGAAATAATAGAAATGGCAAAGGAAAACTCCCTTACTATACTAGTAACTAAATATACCATGTTTAAAACTTGCGGCTTGTTGGTTTTAAATGGAATGAAAGGAATTGAACTTAATGGGTGACAGATTCCTGAAAAGATATAGTTACACTGTTATAGCCAATGATTTTATGCTTGCAGGGAAAGGTGCAAGTTCCATAAAGAGTAATTTGAAATCCTTAGGAATAAATGCCAGTATTATTAGAAAAACAGCAATTATATCATATGAAGCAGAAATTAATATTGCAATTCATTCATATGGTGGCAAAATTCACTGTGATATTTATGAAAATAAAATAGTAATAATTTGTGAAGATATAGGCCCGGGAATTAGTGACGTAGATATGGCTTTCACAGAAGGCTTTTCAACTGCTACAGAAAGAGTTAGAGAGCTTGGTTTTGGTGCCGGAATGGGACTACCTAATATAAAAAAATATTCCGATCGATTGGAAATCAAAACAGACAGTTCAGGAACTAAGATTACAGTTACCGTTTGTTTGTAGGAGGTAAAAATGAACTTTTCAATTATGCTGGACAAAGTTTTGTGCAGAGGATGCACAAATTGTATGAAGAGATGTCCTACACAGGCTATACGTTTAATTAACGGCAAAGCATACATTAATGTATCTAAATGCATTCATTGCGGTGAATGTGTAAAGGTATGTCCTTACAATGCTTATACTCCGGAATCTATCGAGTGGCATGATGAAATGCATAATCCGGCCTATAAGTATAAAATAGCAATCATTTCTACTCCTTTATACGGTCAGTTCACTAAAGGAACAGATATTTGCAAAGTTCAAAATTCGATTTTAGCTTTAGGTTTTGATTATGTCTATGACGTAAGCTGGGCAGCGGATTTAGTTGCAAAGGCTATAAAACTAAAAATAGATAATGAAAAAACAATAAGACCCTTCATTGCTACCAATTGTCCTGCTGCCGTAAGACTAATTAAAAACCGATATCCGTCATTGATGGATAATTTAGTTTTGTTAAGAGAGCCTATGGAAATTGCTGCCATGCTTTCAAGGGAAAAAGCAAAAGATAAATATAATTTAAAAGATGAGGAAATTGGAGTTTTTTATATATCACCTTGCCCTGCAAAACTTCTTGCAGTAACCAATCCTATAGGAGATTATGAGTCTTATGTAGATTGGGTTATACCCTTTAATACCATCTACGGCAATCTTTATAGAGAAATTAAAAGAAAAGATAATAATAAATGTTCTTATCCATCTTTATCAGGAATTGAATGGGCAGTGGCAGGAGGACAATCTAAAAATGCAGGAATAAATAATTACATAGCTGTTCATGGTATGGAAAATATAATTCAAATATTAGATGAAATTGAAAATGGCAGGTTAAGTGATGTGGACTATGTAGAAGCCTTAGCCTGTGCCAGAGGATGCGTTGGAGGTATATTTAATATAGTCAATCCCTTTATAGCCAGCAGTCATATTAATTATATAACAAACAGTTTAAAGGATGAAAGTATGAATCCTGATATGAATAAATTCGATGAAATGTATAATTTAGGGGTTTTTGACTACAAGCTTAAAGATGAGGATAATCCCTTAAAACTTAATATTAAAGAAGCCATTGAAAAAAATGAAAAAATAAAAAAAATTCTCAGTAAACTTCCAGGACTTGATTGTGGTTCTTGCGGAGCGCCAACTTGTTTAGCCCATGCAGAAGACATATACGATCAAAAATCTTTTATAGATGATTGTGTTGTTTTGCGAGCAAATGAAAAAGCAGAGGAGGTATAAATGGATAGCTCACAATTTGCAGAAATTCTACAGCTAAAGCCCTTACATGAAGGGATTAAAAACATTGAAGTTAAAGGTGTGTATATTGGTGATTTGCTTAGTATAGTAATGTCTAAGGCAAAGGAAAACTATGTATGGATAACAATTCAAACCCATATGAATATTGTAGCCGTTGCCCAATTGTTAGACTTATCATGTATTATTGTGGTAGAAGGAATGGAAGTTGAAAAAGACACTTTAGAAAAAGCTAAGGAGTTAGGTATACCGATATTTTCTACAACTGAAAGTGCCTACCAGCTGGCCCTTAGATTGTCAGATATGGGGATAAAATGAAACTATTTTACGATTTGCATATACATTCTGATTTATCTCCTTGCGCAAGTAGGGAGATGACTCCAAACAATATTATTAATATGTCAATTGTCAAGGGATTAAATGTTATTTCTCTTACGGATCATAATTCTACGGCGAATTTGCCAGCTCTAATTGAGGCAAGCCATGGTTCAGGTCTTAAAGTAATTCCTGGAATTGAAGTAACAAGCAAGGAGGAAGTACATCTACTTTGCTATTTTAGAGAACTGTCTAGGGCCTTAAAGTTTGGAACTATAATTTACCAATCTCTTCCGCCGATAATAAATATGCCGGAAATATTTGGAGAACAGAATATATATAACTCTAATGATGAAATAGTAGGTGTTTTAGATAAATTGCTAATCAACGCAACCCCCTTTTCCATAGGGGATATTAATAATATGGTAAAAGAATCTAAGGGCATAATGATTCCTGCCCATATTAATAAAATGTCTAATAGTATTTTAAGCATACTAGGTTTTATTCCTAAAGATTTAGAGGTAGATTTTGTAGAAATATATTCTAAAAACTCAATAAATAAAAAGATGTTTGAAAAGTATAAAATACTTAAGAATTCAGATGCTCACTGCCTTACTGATATTTCCGAGGCAGTTAATTTCTTTGATTTAAATGATATGGATAGTATTTATAATATAAAGGAATGGGACACACCTTGAAATTATTTAAAGGTTTGGGTTCAGGGTATGTCCCTGTAATGTTGGAGGAAATATGAAAGAAATTTCAATGCACATTTTAGATATAGCCACTAACAGCATAGATGCTGAGGCTACATTATTAGAAATAAATATTGAAGACAGTAAAATTAATAATAGTTTAAAAATATCGATAAAAGATAATGGCAAAGGTATGAGTGAGGAGGTGAAAATTAAAGTTACGGATCCTTTTTATACTAGTCGCACAAGCAGAAAAGTAGGGTTAGGAATTCCTTTGTTAAAAGAAAACTGTGAAAAGTGTAACGGGTATTTATTAATAGACTCCTACTTAGGAATGGGAACAAAAATTTCTTGTTTTTTTGAAAGAGATAATATAGATAGAGCTCCCTTAGGAAATATGGGTGATACTATAATGTCCATTATTAATTATGCAAGGGACTGTGAATTAATCTATACTTATAAAACTGATGCAGGAGAATTCTTATTTAATACAAAGGAAATTAAGAAAATCCTCCAGGGCGCGGATATAAATGACACTAGTGTATTATTGTGGGTTAAGGATTATATAAACGAAAATATGTTAGGTATTTCAATATAAGTAGTTCGGCTAATTTAGCCTTGCACTTGATAAATAAAATAAAAAATGTTAAAATATTTGTAAATATATAAAAAAGGTATTTAAAAGTCGAAAGCAATCTGTTATAATTGTTATGTTTGATAATTATAACTTTTATATATTTTTAATAATTAATTTAATCACGAGGTGAGTTATGAGCACAAAATTTACTTTTAAGGGTGGAATTCATCCCCCTCAGAGCAAATCCCTTACAGAAAATGTGCCAATTGAAGAAGCACCGGCTCCCGATATAGTTGTTATTCCTTTGTCACAACATATTGGTGCCCCATGCGATCCATTGGTAGCTGTAGGAGATAGTGTGAAGGTTGGTCAAAAAATTGGCGAATCCAAAGCCTTTGTTTCGGTACCTGTTCATGCCAGTGTGTCTGGAACAGTAAAAAAAATTGAAGAGCGTTATGTTCCGGGCGGAGCTAAGGTTAACAGCATAATCATAGAGTCTGACGGCAAATTAGAAGTACATGAATCAGTTAAACCTAAAGGTAATTTGGAAGATCTTACAAAAGAAGATATTCTTTCAATTATCAAGGAAGCAGGAATGGCAGGAATGGGTGGAGCAACTTTCCCTACCCACGTAAAATTAAGTCCTCCTGAAGACAAGCCTATAGATACCTTGCTTGTTAATGGAGCAGAATGTGAGCCTTACCTGACGACTGACCATAGGGTTATGGTTGAAAAACCGGAATTAGTTGTTTTAGGAACAAAAGCTATAATGAAAGCTTTAGGAGTGAACAAGGCCTATATCTGTATCGAAGATAACAAGCCAGATGCAATAGAAAGATTGCGAAAAGAAACGGAAAATGAAGAAGGTATAGAAGTTGCCCCCATGGTTACTAAGTACCCTCAAGGAGATGAAAAAAGAATAATACATGCAGTAACCGGTCGAGTAGTTCCATCGGGAGGACTACCTATGGAAGTAGGATGTGTAGTTGACAATGTAGGAACTGTTGCTACTATAGGTAATGTAATTAAAACTGGAATGCCATGTATCCAAAGAGTAGTTACTGTAACTGGAAGTGCCGTTGAAAACCCTAAGAATCTATATTTAAGAATAGGAACATCTTTTAGAGACGCTATTGAAATGTGTGGCGGTTACAAAGAAGAACCGGGCAAAATTATAAACGGCGGACCTATGATGGGTATTGCCCAGCATACAGATGAAGTGCCTGTTATAAAGGGAACTTCGGGAATTTTAGTTTTAAATAGAGAGGAAGCAAAAGTTCCAGAAGATTCTAATTGTATTTTATGCGGAAGATGCGTTGATGCATGCCCTGTTTATCTTATGCCCTTTAAAATTAGTAGATTTTCAAAACTGAAAAACTTTGACGGAGCTGATGAATATCATGCAACTGATTGTATAGAATGTGGTTCATGTTCTTATGTATGTCCTGCAAGGATTCCATTGAAGGAAAGAATCAGTGTTGCTAAAAAAGAAATTTTAACCAGACGCAAAAAGGCTAAATAGGAGGAAATATAGATGGAAATAAAGTTGATTGGTTCATCGTCACCTCATATTAGAGGCGATGAAACAACACAAACGTTAATGCTTGATGTAATAATTGCATTAATTCCTGCATTGGCAGCAAGTATATTTTATTTTGGATTTAATGCAGCAGTACTTATATTGGCAGCAGTTATTTCAGCGGTAGTAACGGAATATCTGTGCCAAAGATTTATGAATAGACCTATAACAATTACCGACTTAAGTGCGGTGGTTACGGGAATATTGTTGGCTTTTAATTTACCGGCACAAGCACCTTGGTGGATTGCTGTTATTGGCTCAGCCTTTGCAATTGCCATTGTTAAACAAATATTTGGCGGAATAGGTTTTAACTTTTTAAATCCTGCTTTGGCAGGAAGAGCATTTTTAATGGCTTCTTGGTCATCTCACATGACAGGAGGGATGGTTGATCCGGTTACTGATGCAGTATCATCGGCAACACCTCTTGCAATAATTAAGGGAACTGCCAGTGGTCAATTACCTTCAATATGGGATATGTTCATAGGAAACGTACCAGGAGTTATAGGGGAAACTTCATCAATACTTCTTTTAATCGGAGGAATTTATTTAATTTATAGGGGTACGATTAAGTGGATAATTCCTGTATTTTATATAGGTACAGTTGCAATAATAGCTTTAATTACAGATGCAAGCACTTTACCCTACCATATATTAGGCGGTGGTTTAATATTAGGAGCTTTCTTCATGGCTACAGACTATGCAACCAGTCCTGTAACTAATAAGGGTAAAGTTATTGTTGCCGTAGGAGCTGGAATTCTCACCATGCTTATAAGAAAAATAGGAGGATATCCTGAAGGAGTATCTTATTCAATCCTTCTTATGAACATATTGACTCCTATGATAGATAAATATGTAAGACCTCGCGTATTTGGAGTGGCAACAGGAGGTAAGAAAAAATGAAAAATAATTTTGTTAAACTTGCAGCAGTATTATTTATAATAGGTGCTGTAGCGTCAGGAATATTAGCATGGCTTAATGACGTAACAAGCGAGAGGATAGCTCTAAATGAAGCAATGGCCAGCATGGATCCGGCAATACTAGAGGCTGTTATGCCAGGGTCTGTAATGTTCAATGACTATGAAGATACTGATCTAGTTGAAACGATAAAAGGTGAAAATGAAAAAGTTATAAATTTGCTTACTGCAGTGGATGCTTCTGGTAATGAGCTAGGTAAAGTAATAAGAACATTTAGTACAGTTAGGGGTTTTAGTGGTGATATGGAGCTCTACGTTGGCTTCACACCTGAAGGTCAAATATCAGGAGTAAGTGTAATTTCACACCAGGAAACTGAAGGGTTAGGCTCTAGAACAGCTGAACCTGCATTTACGGGACAGTTTACAGGAAAGAGCGGAGAAGTTAGAATTACAGAAGACGAAATAGATGCAATTACGGGAGCAACTATGTCTGTTAATTCATTCGTAAGTGCCGTAAACAATGCAATAGACGTTTATTCTGAGTATGTGAAATAGGAGGATGAAATGAATAAGTTAGATATATTTAAAAATGGAGTAACAACAGAAAATCCTATTTTAGTTCAACAAGTTGGTATATGTGCAACTTTGGCTATAACAACTTCACTTATAAACGGAATTGGAATGGGAGTAGCAGTAACTACAGTATTAACTGGTTCAAATATAGTTATTTCTGCCCTTAGAAAATTTATTCCGGACGAAGTTCGTATACCTGCATTTATTATTGTAATTGCTGCATTTACAACTATGATAGATTTGTTAATGCACGCATATACCTTTGAATTATATAAGGCATTAGGAGTTTTTATACCTTTGATAGTTGTAAACTGTATAATTCTTGCTAGAGCTGAAGCCTTTGCTTCAAAGAATAATATATTTGATTCTATTATTGATGGGTTAGGAATGGGTGCTGGCTACTTGCTAGCTATGGTTTTACTTAGTTCCACAAGGGAAATATTAGGTAATGGTACTATTTTAGGATTTAGAGTTTTACCGGAAGCTTATGAGCCTATGATGATGGCTGTACAACCTCCGGGAGCATTTATACTACTTGGACTATTAATAGGTATCGTAAATTACCTTTCTAATAAAAAGAAAGCTTAGGAGGTAAAAGATGGAGTTAGTAAGTTTATTTATAACATCGTTTATAGTTAATAATATTATTTTTATGCAGTTCTTGGGAGCCTGTCCCTTCCTTGGAGTTTCCAAGAAAATTGATACGGCAGCAGGCATGGGGATTGCGGTTATATTTGTTATAACATTGGCTTCCGTAATAACATTTATTGTTCATCATGCTGTTTTGGTAAATCTAGGTTTAGAATATTTACAGACAATAGTATTTATACTCATTATTGCATCTTTAGTACAATTTGTTGAAATGTTTTTGAAAAAATCAGCTCCTGGTCTTTACCAAGCACTGGGAATATTTTTGCCTCTTATAACTACAAACTGTGCTGTTCTAGGTGTTGCAATAAATAATATTGTTTATGAGTATGAGTTTATTCCATCATTAGTTTACTCTATAGGAACTTCTGCAGGCTTCTTATTGGCAATAGTATTATTTGCCGGAGTAAGAGATAAAGTAGATAATGCAGACTTACCGGAATCATTGAAAGGCTCAGCTATTTCATTGATTACAGCCGGACTTATGTCTGTTGCGTTCCTAGGTTTTTCAGGACTACAATTATAGGAGGTAGAAAATGGTTATAGTAAAAGCAGTAGCTGTTACTGGCGGTTTAGGTGTAATATGCGGTTCTTTGTTGGCTTTTGCAGCTAAACTGTTTCATATAGATACTGATCAAAGAATTATAGACGTAAGAAATGCCCTTCCCGGTGCTAATTGTGGTGCCTGCGGCTATCCAGGCTGTGACGGGTTGGCAGAGGCAATAGCATCTGGGAATGCTCCTGTAACAGCATGTCCTGTGGCAAGCTCTCAGGCTCATGAAGTGATTGCAGAAATTATGGGTACTAGCGCTGAAGATACGGAGAAAAAGGTAGCTCATGTTCTATGTTTAGGTTGTGATAGCCTGGCATCAAAAAAATATGAACACCAGGGAGTAAAAACCTGTAAAGCTGCAGCAGCAATACAGGGAGGCAATAAATCCTGTAACAAAGGCTGTTTAGGCTTTGGAGACTGTGTTGATGTATGTGCCTTTGATGCTATTGAAATAGTAGATGGTATAGCTGTTATTGATAAGGAAAAATGTACTGCCTGTGGCATGTGTATAGAAGAATGCCCGAAAGCTGTTATTGAATATGTTCCCTACAAAAACAATGTTATTGTAGGATGTAATAATAGAGATTTCGGTAAAGCAGTAAAAGACGTTTGTAAAATTGGCTGTATTGGTTGCAAAATATGCGAAAGAAATTGTGAATTCGATGCAATTCATGTTAAGGAAAATTTAGCAAAAGTAGATTACGATAAATGTACTCATTGTATGGTTTGTGTGGAAAAATGTCCTACTAAAGTAATAGAAGGAGCTATAACAGAAAAAAAACAAGCTATGTGAATTCCTTAGGGAATGATTACCTATAAAAAATCTATCCAACCATGGATAGATTTTTTTGCCATTAGGTAAGATTTTTCTAATATTTTATTGTTTTTCAATGATACTGAATAATTTACTGAATTTTTTAAAAATTTTGACAAATAATGATTTAAACACTATAATATAAGAAAAAGGAAGGGAACACATATATTGTCCCCTGACCATTAATATTAAAACAAAGGAAGATGTTATGGAGGCTATTAAAAAAGTAGAAGAAGAGTTAAAGGGTAAGGTTATTGAATTATCATCATTAGATAAAGATAGGACAGCTTTATTTGTTGTAGATATGGTTAATGGTTTCGTTTATTCCGGAGCCTTATCATCCCCTAGAATTGCAGCAATAGTAAGTAATATCGTAGAATTAAACAAGAAAATGCTTGGATCTAAAAAGGTGTTTTTCTTAGATAGTCATGAAGAGAATTCAGAAGAATTTTGCAGTTTCCCTCCACATTGTATTAAGGGAGAAGAGGAAGCGGAATTAATAGCTGAATTAAAAACAAAGGAATCAGAGGGACAAGAAACCTATTATATAGAAAAGAATAGTACAAATGGTTTCCATAGTGAAGGCTTTAAGAAATGGTTAGAAAAGTATGAAGACAAGGTTGACAACTACATCGTTACCGGTTGTGTAACAGATATTTGTGTACTACAGTTTACTTTGACATTAAAATCATATTTTAACGAAAAAAATCTAGCAAAACGAATCATAGTCCCGGCTAATACTGTAGAAACTTACGATGGTGGTGCCCATGACGGTGATCTTGTTAATTTATTTGCTTTATATAATATGTATGTCGGCGGCATAGAAGTAGTCGATAAAATAAAATAATGGGAGAATTCTTATGCATTATAACAATTTTAGCGAAAGAAGACTATCTATGCTGATGGATTTCTATGAGCTTACTATGTCAAACGGATATTTTTCTAATGGCATGAAAGATAATATTGTATATTTTGATTTGTTTTTTAGGAAGAACCCTGATGGAGCAGGTTTTTCTATAGTAGCAGGATTAGAACAAGTAATACAATATATAAAACAATTAAAATTTACTGAAGAAGATATTGATTACCTCAGACGAAAAAAAATATTTAGTGAAGAATTTTTACTATATTTAAAGAATTTTAAATTTACAGGGGATATATATGCCATACCGGAAGGTACTCCAGTATTCCCTAATGAACCTTTAGTAACAGTTAGAGCTAAAGCAATCGATGCCCAAATAATTGAAACAATGATGCTTTTAACTATAAATCATCAGAGTTTAATTGCTACTAAAGCAAATCGTATAGTAAGAGCTGCCAAAGGCAAACCTATAATGGAGTTCGGTGCTAGGAGAAGTCAGGGTTATGACGGTGCCATTTATGGAGCTAGGGCGGCCTATATCGGTGGTGTAATAGGAACGGCTACAACCTTGGCAGATGAAGCTTTTGGCGTACCAGCCTTAGGAACTATGGCTCATTCTTGGGTACAAATGTTTGAAAACGAATACGAAGCCTTTAAAGTCTATGCGGAAAACTATCCAGATGATTGCACTTTATTAATTGACACCTACAATGTTATTAAAAGTGGAATACCTAATGCAATTAAAGTAGCTAAGGAAATATTAGAGCCTATGGGTAAGAGGCTTAAAGGAGTACGAATCGATAGTGGCGATATAGCATATTTAAGCAAGAGATGCAGGAGAATGCTTAACGAAGCAGGACTTCACGATTGTGCAATAGTTGCTTCCAGCGGTTTAGATGAGTTTATTATATCTGATTTATTAGATCAAGGGGCTAAAGTAGATTCTTTCGGCGTTGGAGAAAGGCTTATTACGGCAAAATCAGATCCTGTTTTCGGATGTGTTTATAAGCTTGTAGCAGTTGAAAAAGACGGCCATATTATACCGAAAATTAAAATATCCGAAAATGAAGAAAAAGTAATTACTCCCGGCTATAAAAAGGTATGGCGACTTTATGATAAGAAAGGACATAATCCTATAGCAGATGTACTAACATTGGCTGATGAAGTAATAGATAGTTCAAAGCCTTATACTATATTTGACGAAATACACACTTGGAAAAAGAAAAGGCTAACAAGGTTTTATGCGAAAAATTTGCAAGTGCCTGTTTTTATTAAGGGAGAATGTGTCTATGAGAGTCCAAGTTTAAATGAAATTAGAGCTTATTGCAAAGATCAGGTTGCACATCTTTGGAGCGAAATAAAGAGGTTTACTAATCCTCATAAATACTACGTAGACTTGTCTCAAGATCTATGGGACTGTAAACAAGAACTTATATCCCAACACAGCTACGAGTAAACAAAGATAGCCGCGAAATTGGCGGCTATTTTATTATGCTGAAAAATTGTCAAAATAACCCTGAATATATACTATGGGAGTTCCTTTATCTCCGCTTCCTGATGTTAAATCGCAAAGTGAACCTAGTAAGTCTGTAATTCTTCTAGGTGTAGTTCCCATACTATCTTTTAAATCACAATCTTTCTGTCCAATATATTCAGTAATTGACTTTCGAAGTTCATCTCCTCTTAAGTGAGCAAATTGATTGTCAGCTAAATATTTTAGCTTTAGTTCATTAGGTGTACCATTTAGCCCTTCTGTGAATCCGGGGGAAACAACTGGATCTGCAAGTTCCCAAATTTTACCTACAGGATCTTTGAAAGCTCCGTCTCCATATACCAATACCTCGATTTTCTTTCCCGTAAGCTCTAATAGTCTTTTTTGAATATTTTCAACTAATGATTGACAATCTCTAGGAAAAAGCTTTACGGTGTCTTCAGTAGCTTTATTAGTACCTAACAAACCGTACTCTTCATTGAATCCGCTACCATTTACAGGCTGGTTTAATATATCTTCTAAGCCGTAAACAACTTCAGCACCTGAAGATTTAAGCAATCTTTTAGTTCTTTCACGGCTATGAATGTCACAAGCTAATACATTTTTTGTATAATTTAATATATTTGCAGCATTGTTAGAAAAAATTACTTCTACTTCAGCGCCACTTTCTTTTATTAAGTCAGAATAATATTCTATGTAATCAATTCCTGTAAAAACGTGTTTGGTATCAGTAAATCTTTTCCTAAAATCTTCTTCTGTTAGTAAGTCTGCCCATGGATTTATACCTTCTTTATCTAATAAATCATAATTGACAATTGGATTACCTACTTCATCAGAAGGGTAACTAAACATTAAGTATATTTTTTTAAAGGCTTTGGCTATTCCTTTGAGGCAAACTGAAAATCTATTCCTGCTTAATATAGGAAAAACTAGGCCTACAGTATCACTTTCAAATTTTTCCTTTACGGCATAAGCAATTTGATCAATATTAGCGTAATTGCCTTGAGCTCTGGCAACCACTCCTTCTGTTATGCCTACAACATCTTTATCTCTTAAAGAAAAGCCTTCTGTCTCAGAAGCTTTTAATATTGTATTAATGGTTATTTCTATTATGTCATCACCTTCTGAAATTATTGGAGCCCTTAATCCCCTGACAACAGTTCCGACCATTCTATCCATTATTTTTCTCCTTTATTTATTAATTATAGTTATATTATAATACATATAAAGACCTATGTAAAATAATATTAAAATTTTTTTCTGGACAAAACAGCAATTATTATTTACAATGTGTATGCATAGGGAAAAATATTTTTGAATAAATTTTCATTCGATAGGGGTATTAATATGAAAATAGGTATGCGAAATATAAAAACTTCATTAGCTGTTTTTATATGTTTATTGTTATTTGATTTCATTAATAGGGAAAATTCTATATTTGCCTGTATAGCGGCGGTAATATGTATGCAGAACACTATAGTAGACTCATTAGATAGAGGAATTGCAAGGATAATAGGAACGATTATAGGAGGTATGGTAGGTATTTTAGTATTGTTCTTAGTCAATACTATTACAGCTTATGAAATACTGATTTTTATTATACCCTTGGGAATTATGTTATTGATTCAAATTTGTGTTATGATAAATATGAAACAATCCGTTGTAATATGCTGTGTTGTATATTTAAGTATAATGATAACGAAAAGCCATGAGGGAGGATATGTATGGTATACTATAAACAGAGTAGTGGATACTTCTATTGGTATTTTAATTGCTCTTATAGTCAATAAATATATATTCATTCCCGAAAAAATAAGATCTAAATTTAGACATGAAGAAATAAAAGAAGCTGAAGAATCAATAATAGATGATGAAGAATAACTTATTCCTAAAGTTCTATATGTATTGTAATAAACCTAGGGACAACTTCATAAAATTAACTAAGCGGATAAAGTGGATAATATAAAATGGAGGGGTGCTAGTGACGGGAGCGGATTTAGGTTTAATTTTAGCCTATACGGCAGGTGTTATGATAATTTTTATGACATCATGGATATTCTTTAAGCCACTGAAGATTTTAGGAAAAGTTATATTGAATTCTCTCATAGGAGCATTGTTTTTAATAGTATTTAATTTTTTTGGCCAATTTACAGCTGTCTATATAGGAGTAAATGAAATTACTGCTCTTACTATAGGGCTTTTAGGAATACCTGGTTTTATTACCCTATTAATTATTAAACTACTTATATAGAAATAGCTGCAATATTATTGGACAATGATAATATGCTGTTATATAATATATTCAGGAGGTAGACAATGTGGCTTGAATATATTGTATTATTTTCAATTGCAATGTTATTTCTTTCTATAACAGTAGTACTTACGGTAGAAACCGTACACACAACTAATAGTATTTCTAAAAAAAGAAATAAACATAAACAATAATTTAATAAAAAGGAGCTGGGCATTAATCCCATTATTTAACTTGAATTAAGGGGAGATAAAAGATGAAAAAACAAAACATTATTTCAGGGATTAAGCAATATCGTAGCCAAGTGGACACTAACTTTCACATGCCTGGTCATAAGGGTAAGAATGAATTTTTAGGTCAACTAATTGAAGACATAAGTTCCTACGACCTGACAGAAACAATTGGAACAGATAACTTACATTATCCTGCCGGCTTTCTGAAGGATGCTATGGATTATATATCTAAGGTATACGGCAGTAAAAAATCATACATGGTTGTAAACGGGACATCCTGTGGAATTATTTCATCGATTATGGCATGTACCAAACCTGGAGATAAAATACTTGTTCAGAGGGATTGCCACAAGTCAGTTTACAATGCTTCTATATTAGGGGATTTGGAACTGGTTTATTTATATCCGGAATTTAACAAGAAATATGGACTTAATTTTAGCATAAGTTTAGAAAAGTTAGATCAACAACTTAGCTATAAGCCGGAAATAAAAATGGTGGTACTAACCTATCCAACATTTTACGGTATTTGTTTTGATATTAAGAAAGCTGCAGAAATAGTTCATAAACATGGAAAAATACTTATGATCGATGAAGCTCACGGTTCACATCTTAAATTTTCTGAGGACTTGCCTCTACCTGCAGAAAGTTCAGGGGCAGATATAGTTACTCAAAGTATACACAAAACATTACCCTGCCTATCCCAAGGTTCATTGCTTCATGTATGTTCAGAAAGGGTTAAGGTAGACAATATTGAAGCTATGTTAAGGATGCTTCAAACATCTTCTCCTTCATACGTCTTAATGGCCTCTATTGAAAATGCCGTTCATTGGATGGAAAGCAGTGGAAAAGAAAGACTTAAAAGAAATATAGAAATATTTAAAGAAAGAACATTAGAACTGCGTAAGATAGGGATTAATGTATTAGAGGAAAATTTTTTAATAGGGGAAGGTCTCTATAGTTTCGATGCAACTCGGGCAGTTATTAGTATGAGTGAAATTGGAATTACGGGTACGAAATTGCAGGATATTTTAAGATATAAATATAGAATACAAATGGAATTTGCTGATTTGCAGTATACGGTTGGCTATATAACGGCAACTGACGAGCCGGAAGATATTCATAGACTTTTCGATGCAGTTAAGGAAATCTATCTAAAGGAAAGCAAAAATAAGGAAAAGGGGGAGATAATTCAAATTGAACCATTTCCTAGCTTACAACATGAAAGAAAAATGAGAAGTGCTTTTTATGCAGAAAACATTTTTGTTAAGATAGATGAATCTATAGGAAGGACTGCAGCCGGATTTATTATTCCATATCCACCGGGAATTCCTTTAGTATGTCCCGGGGAAATAATTGATCAGGATACAGCTGACTATGTTAAAGTAATGCTCGAAAATGGAATTAATGTTAATGGAGTTAATGAAAATAATTTAGTGAGAGTAGTTAAATGGAAGGAAGATTTATAGTATTAGAAGGATCCGACGGTTCGGGTAAAAGTACTTTAGCTTTAAAACTAAAGAATTACTTACTAGAGAAAGGTTTTGAAGTTGAAATTACCAGGGAGCCAGGAGGAACAGATATAAGTGAAAGAATAAGACAGTTATTATTGGACAGAAATAACGAAGAAATGGACTACAGAACAGAAGCTTTGCTATACGCTGCTTCCAGGGCACAGTTAATATCTGAAAAAATAATTCCTTGGCTTAATGAAGGAAAAATTGTAATCAGTGAGAGATATGTTTATTCAAGTTTAGTTTATCAAGGTTTGGGAAGAGGTCTTGGAATAGATGAAGTTAAAAAAATAAATGATTTTGCAACAGCAGGAATTAAACCGGATTCAGTGATTTTATTAAATGTAGATCCTGAAAAAGGATTGAAAAGAAAACTTAGCATTGATGGCGGGGATAGATTGGAAAATGAAGATATTTCTTTCCACCGTAAAGTTTATGAAGGATATAGAAAACTTCCTCATCATTTTCCTGAAATCACCGAGCTTAGTAGAGATGGAACAATAGATGAAGTATTTGAAGAAATTATAAGAATATTAAAAATATAGGAGGAAAGTATGAAACTGATTACTGCCATTGTACAAAATGATGATGCAAACAAGTTGATTGCCGCATTGCGGGAAGCAGGACATTCTTCTACTAAAATGTCATCAACAGGTGGTTTTTTAAGTTCCGGTAATACTACCCTTATTTCCGCTGTAGATGATGATCAGGTAGATAGTGTAATTGAAATTATCAAAAAAATATGTAAAACTAAAAAGAAAGTAACGGCTGCTATACCTCCAAGTTCTTTTAGTACCGTAGGAGGATACTTACCCCAAACTATTGAAGTTACAGTAGGAGGAGCCGTTGTTTTTGTAACAGCCATAGAAAGATTTGAAAAAATTTAAGGGGGAACTATGCTCTACAGCCAGGTAGCAGGACAGGAAGAAATTAAAGAATCATTAATTAAATCAATAAACAATAATAAAGTTTCACACTGCTATATATTTGAAGGACCGAAAGGTATGGGCAAATATCAATTAGCACTGATTTTTGCTCAGTCTTTACTTTGCTTAAATTTCCTACATGACCCTTGTAACACTTGCAAAAGCTGTGTGAAATTTAATTCTTTTAACCATCCAGATCTTCATATAATAAATGAAGATGAAAAAAATATAAAAAGGGAAGAAATCGACGATTTAATAAATTCAGTATATAGAAAACCCTATGAATCAAAAAGAAAAATTTATATTATAAAAGCTGCAGAGTCTATGACAATTCAAGGGGCTAATACTTTTCTAAAAACTTTAGAAGAGCCTCCCGGTGATACGGTTATGCTATTGTTGACAACAAATTCAAACTTGCTTTTAGATACAATAGTTTCAAGGTGTCAAATAATAAAATTTAAAAATATAAGTAAAGAAACCATAATGCAAGAATTAGAAAAATATATTACCGACAAACAAATTATTGAATTAGCAGCAAACTATTCAAATGGAATATTAAATAAAGCAATTAATATAGTAAGAGGTGAAGATAATATTCTTCATCAACGGCAAGAAATAATTAAATTATTTGATAAAATAATAAATTCCCATTCTGAAATTATTTATGAATTAGAAAATTACTTTGATCAACAAAAAGATAATATAGATACAATTATAGAAATAATGATGGTGTGGATTAGGGACATAGTATTTGTTAATAACAATATGGACAATTTAGTTATTAACAAGGACTACCTGCAATTATTAAAAACCCACGGCAAAAATATGAAAAAAAATTCAGATTTAATTGAATTTATGCAAGATATAAGTGATAATATAAGAAGTAATGTTAATTATAAATTAGCAGTTAGCAATATGCTTTTAAAGATTCAGGAGGACTTTAAATGATAAAAGTAGTTGGCGTAAGATTTAAGAAAGCCGGCAAAATATACTATTTTGATCCTGAGAAAAAGTGGATTAACAATGGAGATTTTGTAATAGTAGAAACCGTTAGAGGAATCGAATACGGTCAAGTAGTTGTAGGTCCTAAAATGGTTAAAGAAGACGATATAGTTCAACCTTTGAAAAAGGTTTTAAGGCTTGCAACAGAAGAAGATAATAAAATTAATCAAGAAAATATAGATAAAGAAAAAAGAGCTTTCGATATATGTCTTAAAAAAATAGAAGATCACGGATTAGAAATGAAACTGATAGATATTGAATATACTTTCGATAACAATAAAGTGATTTTTTATTTTACGGCAGATGGAAGAATAGATTTCAGGGAATTAGTTAAGGATTTAGCTTCAGTATTTAGGACTAGAATAGAACTAAGACAAATAGGTGTCCGTGATGAAGCTAAAATGATAGGCGGGTTAGGTCCTTGCGGAAGGCAAATGTGCTGTGCAAACTTCTTGGGAGAATTTTATCCTGTATCGATAAAAATGGCAAAAGAGCAGAAACTATCTTTAAATCCAGCCAAAATTTCAGGTATTTGCTCAAGACTTATGTGTTGCTTAAACTATGAGCACCATGTTTACGAAGAAAATGTAAAACTACTTCCTGATGTTGGAGATAAAGTTAAAGTAATAGGGACCAATAAAACAGGTCTAGTACTAGATGTTAACCCCCTATTCGTAACGGCTAAAGTTAATGTTTTAAAAAGTGACGGAAGTGTTGAAATAGAAGAGATAAAGGGGCAAGAACTCAAAGTTATGGAAGAAGGAATGAAAAAGCGAAAGTCAGAAGAAATAAATTTACAAGAATTAGAAGATTGATAAAATTGTTAAAAAAATATTAAAATTTTCAAAAAAAGACTTTAAAATATATGCAAATAATGTTAGAATAGGTATATGATTTTTAGGGGGAGGTGAAATAAAATGGCTTACATTATTTCAGATGCATGTATAAGCTGTGGAGCTTGCGAACCGGAATGCCCGACTAGTGCAATTTCTGCAGGTGATGATATATATGTAATAGACGAAGCAACTTGTATCGATTGTGGAGCATGTGCTAGCGTATGTCCAGTAGAAGCTCCTCAACAAGCTTAAGAAGGAATAGAATAAAAGGGACTGACTTTTAAATTGATAATTCAATGAAAGAATCAGTCCCTTTTATTATGCCCCTTCTCTATATAAAGGGAGATATTTCTTCTACCTACTAAGATTTACTCTAATCTAGAAAGGACCTTCCCACTTCCTTGTAAAAATAGCGTTGCAGTAAATTGTCATGGTATGATATAATGTGACCGATATTGAATAAAGGATTAAACTATGAAAAATATAATTGTAAAAGTATTAAAAAATAGTATTGCGGAAGAGTTGGAAGTTGAGCCTGGCGATGAACTGCTAAGGGTGAACAATTCCATAGTAAAGGATTATATAGACTATAAATATCAAATTTCTGACAACTTAGTTTATGTTGAAATAAAAAAGCAAGATGGAGAAATTTGGGAGTTAGAAATTGAAAAGGAATATGATGAGGACCTAGGAATTGTATTTGAAAATCCCCTTATGGACAATATAAAGGTATGTTCAAACAAATGCATATTCTGTTTTATTGACCAATTACCTAAAGGAATGCGAAAAACCCTTTACGTTAAGGATGATGATACCAGACTTTCGTTTTTGTACGGAAACTTTATTACATTAACAAATTTATCTCAGGATGAAATAGATAGAATTATAAAATATAAAATAAGTCCCATAAAGGTTTCTGTCCATACTACCGATTCAGACTTAAGGAAGTATATGATGGGTAACGATAGCGATCTGGACATATTAGAATATTTAAAAAAACTAATAGATGCAGGAATAACGGTAGACTGTCAGATAGTCTTAGTTAGAGAGGTAAATGACAAAGAAGAGCTGACAAAGACAATTAATGATTTAGCATCTCTACATCCGGGATTAAGAAGTGTTGCGGTAGTACCTGTAGGACTTACTAAACACAGAGAAAAACTTTTAGATATAAAAGCTTTCGACAAAGAAAGTGCAATAGAAGTTGTTAAGCAGGTGGCAAGTATACAAAAACAGTTGCTAAAAAAAATAAAAACAAGATTTATATTTATAGCCGATGAATTTTATATATTAAGTGAAAATCCATTTCCTTCTTACGAAGATTATGAGGATTTTGACCAATTAGAAAACGGCATAGGTATGTGTAGATTATTTATAAAACAGTTAGAAGATGCTTTAAAAGACATAAAATACACAAAAGTTACAAAAAATGAAGTTACATTAGTAACGGCTACTGCTGCCTATAATTTAATGGTTGAATTATCAGAGAAAATTATGAGCAAAATAGATATTAAAATAAATGTAGTAAAAATAATTAATAACTTTTTTGGTGACCGTATAACGGTTTCCGGACTTACTACGGGAAAGGATATAGTTGAACAACTAAAAGGAAAGAATTTTAGAAATATTATTATTCCAAGAAATATGGTTAACGACAATTTCGTTATGTTAGATGATATGGTTATTGAAGATTTAAAAAGACAGTTAAATACGGAAGTAACTGTATGTGAAGTGGATGCTGAAGCATTGCTTAATTTAATGGTTGAGTAAGGGGAGGAAGAAAATGGGTAGACCTATAGTAACTATTGTTGGCAGACCAAATGTAGGTAAGTCAACACTCTTTAATAGAATTGCCGGTAAAAGAATATCTATAACCGAAGATACTCCCGGTGTAACGAGAGATAGGATTTATGCTGAATGCGAATGGTTGAACAAGAATTTTACATTAATAGATACAGGTGGCATTGAGCCAGATACTAAGGATACAATATTTGCACAGATGCGTATACAGGCGGAAATTGCCATAGATATGGCTGATGTTGTTTTGTTCATGGTTGACGGCAAAGAAGGAGTAACGGCTACAGATGTTGAAGTAGCTCAAATGCTACGAAAAGCTAATAAAGAAATAATTTTAGTAGTTAATAAAATGGACAGATTCGTAGATGAAGATAATATTTATGAATTTTATAACTTAGGATTGGGTGATCCGGTTTCTGTTTCATCATCAGAGGCATTGGGAATAGGGGATTTGTTAGATGAAGTTATTGCTAAATTTGACGATACAATGAATACTGAAGATGAAGACGACAGTATAAAAATCGCCGTAATCGGTAAGCCAAATGCAGGAAAATCATCTATTATTAATCGTATTATAGGAGAGGAAAGGGTAATAGTTAGCAATATTCCCGGAACTACAAGGGACGCCATAGATACGAAATTCGAAAATGAGGGTCAGCAATATACACTCATAGATACTGCAGGCATCAGAAGAAAGAGTAAGGTTTCTGAGGCAGTGGAAAAGTATAGTGTTTTAAGAGCTTTTACTGCTATAGAGAGAGCAGATATATGCATCTTAGTAATTGATGCAAGTAAAGGTGTAACTGATCAGGATATAAGGATTGCAGGATATTCTCACGATAATAACAAGGGTATGATTGTCGTTATAAATAAGTGGGATCTTATAGATAAAGATAATAAGACCTTTAAGGAGTTTACTGACAGTATACGAACAAATTTGGCCTACGCTCCATATGCTCCTATAATTACTGTATCAGCCTTAACCGGTCAGAGAATGAACAAAATTCTTAATACGGTAAATGAAGTATATAGTTTCAGAAATTTAAGGATTTCTACAGGAGTATTAAATGATATTCTAACGGAAGCTGTTCTTATGAACCAACCTGCCACAGTGAAAGGAAAGAGATTGAAAATATATTATGGAACTCAAGTTGCGGTAAATCCGCCAAAGTTTCTGATTTTTGTAAACGATAAAGAAATCGTACATTTTTCCTATGAACGATATCTTGAAAATAAAATTCGTGAATCCTTTGATTATATAGGGACACCTATTGTTATAGAGTTTAGGAATCGAAATGAAAAGAATAATTAACGTGGAATGCCCCATAAAATGGAGGAAGTATGAAGTATATTTTTATTGCAATTATAGCTTATTTCATAGGCAATATTTCTTTTGCCTACATACTAGGTAAAATATTTGAAAAAAAAGATGTTAGAGAATACGGAAGTGGCAATGCAGGTACAACTAATGCCCTTAGAACCTTCGGCAAAAAAATCGGTGCCATGGTTTTAGTAGGAGATGTATTAAAAGGATTAGTTGCAGTTGTTTTGGGAAGGAGCATAGGGTCAGAGCTAGGAGCATATCTAGGGGGAGCCTTTGCTATAATAGGTCATAACTGGCCAGTGCTCCTTAATTTCAAAGGAGGAAAGGGAGTTGCTACAACTATAGGTGTTATGGCAATAATAAATCCATTCCTTACAATACTATGCGTAATATTGGGTTTAATAATTATTATAATTAGTAGGACTGTTTCTTTAGGTTCTATTATTGGAATGGCGTCGGCACCATTAGTAGCCCTTATATTTATTAAACCTTTCCAGGGACAACTGTTAATATTTTGTTTTTTCATTGCCGGTATGTCTATTTTCAGACATAAAGACAATATAAACAGGCTAATAAGAGGAGAGGAAAATAAATTTTAGGAGATGAAGATGAAAAGAAATATTACACTTTTAGGAGGAGGTAGCTGGGGAACTGCCCTTGCCAAGTTGCTTTCAGAAAAAGGCCATAATATTACAGTATGGCTTAGAGATGAAGAACAATGCAAGAAGTTAAAGACTGAAAGAATAAATGAAAAATATCTTCCAAAAATAAAAATACCTGAAAATATTCTATTTACCCTAGATATAAATGAAGCTGCAAAAGATGCAGAAATATTACTCATAGTTGCATCTACCCAAGCAGTAAGAGGTATTTTGAAAGAGATAAAAGACCAATACAAAAGCAATAAAATAATAATTAATGCATCAAAAGGTATCGAAAAAGGTACTATGTGCTTAGTTTCACAGATAGTTAAGGAAGAAAGCAATAATTGTATTTATGCCGTTTTGTCGGGACCTTCCCATGCTGAAGAGGTGGGACTGGGAATGCCTACGGCTATAACTATTGCCTGTAGTAATAAAACAGTAGCAGAAGAAATCCAAGACATATTCATGACCAGCTATTTCAGAGTATATACTAATGATGATGTGTTAGGAGTAGAATTAGGCGGAGCATTAAAAAATATAATAGCACTAGGTGCTGGTATATCAGATGGTTTAGGCTACGGTGACAATGCAAAAGCTGCTCTTATTAATAGAGGAATAGTAGAAATAGCTAGGTTAGGCCTTGCTATGGGAGCAAGTATTCACACCTTCTATGGTTTATCAGGAATCGGTGATTTAATAGTAACTTGTACAAGTAAACTTTCAAGAAATTGGAATGCAGGCCACTTAATAGGTCAGGGACTAACAAAGGATGAAGCTATTACGAAAGTAGGAATGGTGGTAGAAGGAATTCCAACTAGCTATGCAGCCTATGAACTTTCAAAAAAATTAAATGTGGAAATGCCTATAGTAAATGCTATGTATGAAGTATTAGAACATAATGCTGATGTAAGAGAAACAGTAAAGAAATTAATGCTAAGAGACAAAAAAGAAGAAA
The DNA here is from genome assembly GCA_012518555.1 of Tissierellia bacterium. GTDB lineage: Bacteria > Bacillota > Clostridia > Tissierellales > Sedimentibacteraceae > Sedimentibacter. Next base: position 9,672 of record JAAYRW010000055.1, on the reverse strand, counting down.
AACTCTAGTAGATAAGTTACGATGGGATAGCGATATTGTCGCCTTTTCGAACAAAGAACTAGGAGTGAGATAATAAGGGAACGGGTTTTTGAAAAAACAAATAAACTGTTCTCTTTTTTATTATTTTTGGAATAAAGAATGTAAACAAGGCATATAAATTAATTGTATAGTGCATATTTGCAAGGGGAGGGATTATTATCACTAATTTAGATATATATGAAGATATAGCAAAAAGGACTAAGGGTGAGATATACTTAGGTGTCGTAGGGCCGGTTAGAACCGGGAAGTCTACATTTATAAGAAAGTTTTCTGAAAATGTGATGTTACCCAATATAGAAGATGAATACACTAGGGAAAGAGCTAAAGACGAAATGCCTCAAAGCGGTACAGGCAAGACTGTAACAACTACAGAGCCGAAATTTGTGCCTGGTGAAGCAGTTCAAGTTACATTTAACAACAATATAAAAGCAAAATTAAGACTTATTGACTGTGTAGGGTATATGATTCCCGGAGCAATAGGAAATATGGAAGGGGAAATACCGAGACTGGTTAGTACTCCATGGAACGAGGATCCCATACCCTTTGCAGAAGCGGCAGAAATAGGAACTAAGAAAGTTATTAATGACCACTCTACAATAGGAGTACTTGTAACTACAGATGGAAGTATTACGGATATTAACAGAGATAATTACATTATGGCAGAAGAAAGAGTAGTAAAGGAGTTAAAAGAAATCAATAAACCTTTCGTAATCGTATTAAATACTACTCATCCTAAGGATGAAAATACTCAGGCTCTATCAGTACAGTTAAAGGAAAAATACCAAGCTCCTGTATTAGTTATTGACTGTATGAATTTAAAAAATGATGATATTGAAGAAGTTTTGGAAAATGTTCTTTATGAATTCCCAATCAAAGAAATCAATGTAGATTTACCTAAGTGGTTTGATGGATTAACATATGATTATTCCATGAAAAGAGATTTAATCGGTATTCTTAAAAATGATTTTGAAGACTGTTATAAATTAAGTGATTTTAATGTAGAAAGTATTTTTTCAACTGAAAATGATTATGTTGAAGATTACTATGTAAAAGATATTGAGTTAGGTACGGGAACTATTAATTTAAATATTGACTTAGATAATTCTTATTATTACAAGGTAATAAGTGAACTTTCAGGAGAAGAAATAAGGGGAGAGCATCAAATACTAAAACTTATAGGCGATTTGTCAAAAACAAGAAATAGTTACAGCCGGGTTGAAGCCGCCATTAAGGATGCTAAAACTAAAGGTTATGGTTTCGTAACTCCAACGGTAGGAGATATGGTTATTGACTATCCAGAGGTTTTCAAAGAAGGTGGCAGGTACGGAATAAAAATTAAAGCTCAGGCACCCTCTCTTCACATTTTCAGCGCTGGTATCAATGCGGAGGTATCACCGGTAATAGGAAACAAAGAACAAAGTGAAGATTTAATGAATTACCTTACAGAGCAAATGAAAGAAAATCCTGAGAGTATTTGGGAAGCTGAAATGTTTGGAAAATCTCTTTCAACTTTAGTTGAAGATCAGCTTAATTCTAAGTTAAATACAATGCCTGAAAATGCAAGAAAAAAATTGAAAAGAACTATTGAAAAAATAGTGAACGATGGCCAAGGAAGTATAATATTCTTAATAGTTTGAGATATCTTTATGAGATAAGCAATTTTTTGACCGAAGCCCATTTCTCCAGCTAAAGGAAACCCACAGATTTTCAGTTCTTAATAGAACGTGGAAATCTGTTTTTTTGATATAAAAGGAATGAATGTGTCATAATTATTATTTTAATTTAATAATTATTGGAAATCTTGGTGGAAGTTGAGCATATATAACTTGCACATTTCAAGAAAATTAGTTATAATACATTTACTATACGAGCTTGCAAAATACTTTTATAATATATAGAAATACGGGGTAGGAAAGTGGCAAGAAAAAAATTTGGTTTAAAGAATTTCTTCCTTTCTTTTGCAACAGTTGTAATAGCCATCTATGTATTTCAAAATTTTAAAGTTTCTGCAGATTTTATGGTGGTAGAAAATGGAGTTTTAGAGGATATTATTAAGGCAGAGGGAATTGTTATAAAGGATGAAGAAGTATATAGTGCAAGACTTAGTGGCAGTGTTTTATACTACCTTGAAGAAGGGGCTAAAGTAAAGGCAGGTCAACTAATTGCAGATTTAAATACTGATGCTGACTCACATGAAATTAACAGACAAATTGCAGAAATTCAACAAACTATAGATAGTAAAGAAAGTAATGAAGAATATGTTTTTTCTAAGGAAAACCTCACTGCTTATCAAAACGAAATACAATTAAGTATATTAAATAACGATTTAGAAAATATGTATAATATAGTTGGACAAGTAAATAATAACTTTACAACTTCCCAGGATTATTCAGATTATACGCTAGCACAGCTTTACGAAATGAAAAACAACCTTATGCAAAGCCTTTCTACAAATAGGGTTCCATATTATTCTAACCGGGCAGGAATTATTTCCTATAAAATAGACGGTTTAGAGGATGTTTATAAGTTCGAAAATGCTTTGGAAATGACACCTACTAGTACCATAAAACGTGAATATACTTTAAAGGAAGAAAGACAGAACGTACAACAGGACGAAAGCTTTTACAAAATAATAAGAAATTTTGAATACTATATAGCAGCCACGGTAGATAATGAAAAAGCAAAGCTTTTTGAAGAAAATAAATATGTAAAAGTTAGGGTGATTTCACAGGGAGAAGAGCAGGAAGTCTGGGGATATATAGAAAAAATAAATTATGGAAGTGAACAATCAGTTTTAATATTGTTTTTTGATGATTATTTCTATAAAATTTACAATAAAAGATACCTTAACTTAGAGCTTATTACGGCAATCCATGAAGGAATTAAAGTGAATAATCAAGCATTGATAGAAAAAGACGGTATAGTAGGTGTATACGTTCAGGATGCCAGTAATATTATAAAATTTTTCCCAGTTGAAATTTTGGGCAGTGATGAAGAAAGCTCTATAATTTCAATAGGAGAATATACCGGCACCGACGAAAGAAGAGTAATAACTATAGAAACAGATAAGCATCCTACCGTGAAAATATTTGACAAAGTAATACTGGAGCCGGATAAGGTATACGAAGGTCAAATTGCAGATTAGGAGGAAAAAGTTGAGCATTAAGGAGAACATTGACAGTATTTTGAATAAAGTAGAAAAAGCAGCGAAAAAGGTAGGGCGAGACCCTGCGGACATAATGGTAGTAGCAGTTTCAAAAACGGTTGATTCTAACAGGGCATTAAAAGCTGTTGAATCAGGAATAGTAAATTTAGGTGAAAATAGAGTTCAGGAATTAATAAAAAAGTACGATAGCCTTACAGATACAGATGTTAAATGGCATATGATAGGTCACTTGCAAAGAAATAAGGTCAAATACATAATCGATAAAGTAGAGATGATTCATTCTGTAGAAAGCTTGAAACTTGCTAAAGAAATTAACAAAAGAGCATCTCAAAATAATTTACTAGCAAAAGTATTAGTTGAACTGAATATCGGAGGAGAAGAAAGTAAGTTCGGCATTAGCGAAGAAAGTATTTATGAATTTTTAGAATCTATGGAAGAGTTTGAAAATATAAAGGTAATGGGATTAATGACTGTAGCCCCTTTTTGCGAAGACCCGGAAGATGTAAGATGGGTTTTCAAAAAAATGAAAAATATATTTGACAAAGTTTCGGTTATGAATTTTAAAAATACTGAAATGAAGTATTTGTCAATGGGTATGACTAATGATTTTGAAATCGCTATTGAAGAAGGCTCTAACATAATACGTGTAGGAACAGCAATTTTTGGAGCAAGAAATTACAAGGAGGATTAGTATGGGTATGATTAACAGAGTAAAAGACTTCATAGGCATCACTGACTTAGAAGAAGAATATGAAGAGGAGGATGTTGTTTCTGAAGGAAGGTTAGAAAGCAACAGAAATGAAAGAATGGAAACTTTTACAAGAAGAAACAATGTAATAAAGGTTCATTCTAACACTGATATGAAAGTCTATATATGTGAGCCGGAAAAATATGAGGACTGTACTAAAGCTGTTGATGAAATGAAAAACAGAAAGGTTGTAGTTCTTAATATTGAAGGAATGGAACTTGAAGATCAAAAACAGGTATTTGAGTTTATTAAAGGTGCTGTATATGCCTTAGAAGCAAGTATACAGAAAGTATCTAATGGAATTTTTGTTTTAGCTCCCAACAATGTACAAATTGACGGAAGGTTAAGCAATAGATACGAAAGGAATTACTACTTTGGCAAATAAGGAGCGACTATGTATACAATCAAAATAGCCCTCGAACTACTATTAAGAATTATTAATTCTTTAATACTAATAAGAGTGATATTAACTTTTTTCCCAACCCTACGTTCTTCACAGATTGCTTACTTTATCTATCAGATGACCGAGCCAATACTGGCACCTTGTAGGGCAATTTTAGATAAACTAGGCCTAGGCATGGGAATGATTGACTTTTCTCCATTGCTGGCAATGATATTGCTTAACTTATTACAAACTATGGTATTCGCCCTATAAAAAATGGCCAATGAATATGCGAGGAGAAATATGTTAGAAAAATATTTGAACTTCATCAAGGATGAAGAGACGAAAAATACAGTTAAAAAAATCGCCGACAAAGGGTCGGTAGTAAGTAAAAATTACATACCTGAGGCAACGGAATTTATGAATCACCGAGCCATAGAGTTATCTATAGCTGTAATAGAAAATAATAATATAAAATTTGAAATTTTCCCCTCATATGAACATAGTGAGAGGAAAGTTTTCATTTTATACCCTATATACTCTAATATAGAAATTAATGATTTTCTTTGTGGCATTCGTATACATAACAAATCTAAATTTAAAAAATTAGACCATAGGGATTATTTAGGAGCTTTAATGTCCTTAGGTATTGAAAGAAATAGAACCGGGGATATATATGTATATAGTACCTATGCTGATATAATTGTTCACCGGGAGATTTCTGATTATATAGTATACAATTTAGATAAGGTAGGAAATAATAAAGTAGAAACGGAAATAATTAAGTTAGAGGAAGTAAGTTATAAGGAACAGGAACACAAAATTATGAATATTAACAGTTCATCTATGCGGTTGGACAATATTGTAAAACACATTACAAACTCCTCTCGCGATAAAGCTGCAGCTATAGTAAAATCAGGAAAAGTAAAAGTTAATTATCTTCCTGAAGAAAAGGTCAGTTTTGAGCTGAAGGAAGATGATCTGCTGTCAATAAGCAAGTGGGGGCGCTTTAAAATCCATAGAATTAATGGAAGAACTAGAAGTGGTAGAATAAAAATTGAAATAAAGCATTATATTTAGCGAGGAGAGTATGAATTTTATTATTGGAATTATATTTATTTTTTCTATATTACTTGATCAAGTTACTAAAAGGTGGGCAGTAAATGTACTTAAAAACGGAGAATCAATTAAAATAACAGAAAACTTTCTCCGATTTACCTATGCTGAAAATAGGGGAGCAGCTTTTAGCATATTACAGAACCAAAGGTGGTTTTTTATTATAGTTACCGTAATAGTTCTTCTTATATTAGGGTATATTTATTTTAATACTAAGAATCTTACCAAACTATCTAAGTTATCAATAGCTATGACTGCAGGCGGTGCGATAGGAAATTTCATCGACAGACTACTCTTAGGATATGTTATAGATTTTATAGATGTAAGGTTTGGAAATCTTTATAATTTTCCTATTTTCAATGTAGCTGATAGTTTTGTCGTCTGTGGTGCTATACTTATGATGATTTTAATTTTGTTTAATAAGTTTGAAACGAGTGAAAGAAATGAATAAGCAGGTAGATAGTTTAAATGAAAAGGAAAAAAATAATTATTCCGGTTTTGGAGAAGATGATTTTGATACTGAAGAAAAAGAAATTTGTATTATTTCAGATGTGGAAAATCTAAGGATAGATGTTTATTTAGCTGAAAAATTACATACTATTTCAAGAAGTTTCATTCAAAAGTTAATCGACCAAGGCAGTATAACAGTTAATGAAAGAAAAATAAAATCTAATTATAAAATTAAAGTAAAAGATATTATTAAAATTATTATACCTCCGCCGGAAATAGTAGAAGTTGAAGCTGAAAATATTCCTTTGGATATTGTATATGAAGACCAAGACTTAGCCGTAATAAACAAGCCTCAAGGAATGGTAGTCCATCCAGCGCCGGGACATTATTCAGGAACATTAGTAAACGGTCTTTTATACTATATGGAAAGCTTGTCTTCAATAAATGGAGACCTGCGACCGGGAATAGTTCATAGATTGGATAAGGATACTTCAGGTCTTATGCTAGTGGCAAAAAACGATCAAGTACATAAGTTTTTAGCCCAATCTTTAAAAGCACATTCCATAAAAAGAATTTACTATGCATTAGTAGAAGGAAATGTAAAAGATCCTCAAGGTGTAATAAATGCACCTTTGGGAAGAAGTGAAAAAGATAGGAAAAAGCGTGCTGTAACAAGCAAAAATAGCAAGGAAGCAATTACAGAATTCCAGGTAGTTAAAGGATACGGCAGGTACACCTTGCTTGAATTAAAATTACAAACAGGAAGAACTCATCAAATACGAGTGCATACCAAGTATATAGGGCATCCTGTAGTAGGAGATACAGTCTACGGCAGTAAGTCCAATAAATTTGGTCTTGAAGGACAGCTACTTCATTCTAAAAAATTAGGATTTGTCCATCCTACAAGTAATAACTACATGGAATTTGAAAGTGAATTACCAGATTATTTTTTAAAGGTATTGAAAATAATAAAAACTTAATTGTCATCTTGAGATAAGGAAGGATCTTAATGCTAACTAGACTTTTGTAATTGAGAGGGAGGTATTATGAAAATAAAAGCATTGATAATGGATGAAAAGGCAATAGAAAGAGCAGTATTTAGAATTGCCCATGAAATTATCGAAAGAAATAAAGGTGTGGAAAATATAGTTCTTATAGGAGTGAAAACAAGAGGATGGCCTCTATCTTTAAGACTTGCTAAAAAAATCGAAGAAATAGAGGGAACGAAAGTAGCTGTTTTTCCCTTAGACATTACTTATTATAGAGATGATGTTGAAAAAGATACTAGAGCTCCTCTGGCAGTAGAAAGTTTTGATTACGATATAAAGGACAAAACAGTAGTATTAGTAGATGATGTCTTATATACAGGTAGGACCGTAAGAGCAGCCTTAGATGCAATCGTAGATCAAGGAAGACCAAAAAATGTTAAATTAGCAGTACTCATAGACAGAGGACACAGAGAACTTCCTATTCGGGCAGATTTCATTGGAAAAAACGTACCTACTTCCAAAGCAGAAAGAATAAGCGTACAACTATCAGAAACCGATAACAAAAATCAAGTTGTTATTAAAGAATAAAGATAATGGGGCAGGCCTAAAATGCCCCATTATCTTTGTTTTTATACTTCTTTTATTTTGATTCCCTCAGTGCTTGGTTTTACACTTATGGAAGAGTAGTTGTTATAAATTACGAAGCCGGGCCTTGCGTTGGCAGGCTTTTTTATGTTTGACTTTTTCGTATAATCTACTTCTACCTTGTTTGAGTTTCTTCCCTTACTGTAGTAGGCAGCTACTTTTGCTGCTTCTAGATATTCTTCCTCTGTTAAGTTATCACCCTTAGTTCTTATAATAACATGAGAACCGGGAATGTCTTTAGCATGGAACCAGTAATCATCCTTTTTAGCTATTTTAAAGGTTATTCTATCGTTTTGGACATTGTTTTTTCCTACTAATATTTCATGACCTTGTGAAGATATATAGCTAGTAATTTCAGCAGGCTTTGATTTTAGTTTTGATTTTTTAGCTTTTGACTTTCTTTTCATAAAACCGGCTTCTACAAGCTCGTCGTAAATGGCATCTAAATCATCCATAGTTTCGCATGTTTCGATAGAATACAGTATATTTTCAAGATAGGATACTTCCTCTAAGGTGGAGCCTATTAACTTTTGTAGTTCCTCTTCAGCTTTTTTTAGTTTGTTGTACCTTCTAAAATATTTCTGACTATTAAGAGATAAACTAAGTTTAGGATCTAAAGGTATAATCATTTCCTTTTGTTCCGGATCATAGTAATTTATGACGGTTAACTTATTGTTTTCAGGAGTTTTATGCAAGTTAGCAAGTATAAGTTCTCCGTATACTTTATATTTTTCTCTGTTTTCCGCAGTGAGAAGTTCCGTTCTCTGTTTCTCTAGCTTCTTTTTATTTCTATGGATTTTAGTATTAATACTTTTAATAAGGGATGAAACTTTTTGCTTTATTCTATTTTTGCTATCTAATTCTAAATAGTAGTCATCTAATAATTCACCAGGACTATTGAATGTTATGAATTTATAATTCTCTAAATTCTCAAGGTCTATACAGTAAAAATGCTGGACTTCATCCTTATAGTATATTTTATATGTAAAATCCTTGGATTTTACTTTATTTATAACTGAATAAAAAGCATTCCAAAGTTTTTCCTTTGTAAATTCATTTAATTCACCTAAATAGGTGCTTTCATTTAAATTTGCCAAGTAGCAGATTTCCCTACTTACAAAAGGGCTTATACCGGTAAAAGATTTATAAATAAAATTATAAATATATACTCCAGCATTAGTTGAGTTAATTTTATCCATGAAAGATTCTTTTGTAGCTTTCAAAGGATTCAACTTACCAGAAGCGGGAGGAGTTGTATAAGTTAGTCCCGGGTATATTTGCCTAATGGAACTTATATTTTCGGTAATTCTTTTTATTGAATCAATTATTTTTTTGTTTTCGTCTACAAAAATAATATTACTGTGCTTACCCATTATTTCTACAATCAGAGACTTGTGGACAGTGGTTTCCAATTCATCTTTACACTGGAAAGTAATTTCAACTATTCGGTCAAAATTTATTTGTTTTATATCTATTATCCGTGAACTAATGAGATGTTTTCGTAACAACATGCAAAACATTGGCGGTTGCTCTGGATTTTTACGATTTATATTAGTTATGTGCATTCTAGGACTGCTGCTGATGGCAGTTATTAGCAGTCTGTGGTTTTCACCCTTACTACGTATTAGTAAGACTATTTCGTTTTTATCTGGCTGATGAATTTTATCAACACGGCCGCCGACTAAGTTGTCGTATAAATTATTTCTTATACTGTTTAAAAAAATACCGTCTAATGACATTATAAAACCTCTCTTTCCCTTATATTGTACCGCAAATTACTATTTATGTCATTTAAAATATTATTTTTTGTTTACTAAATAGCTTTTGATGTTATAATGGTATGAGGTATTAGGGGACATACCTACAAACAGTAATCCCTTATAATAAAATAATTGGAGAGCAAAATGGCAAATATATACAGTATGACCGGTTACGGCAAAGGTGAATATAATGATGGGAAAAGAAGTATTACGGCTGAAATAAAAACAATTAATAATAGATATTGTGATATAAATATAAAAACACCGAGACATTTGAGGTTTTTTGAAGACAATATAAGAAAAATCTTGAAAAATAGTATACAAAGAGGTAGAATAGACGTATATATCAATATTGATTACATAAGTGAGTCGGAAAC
>JAAYRW010000171.1 GCA_012518555.1 Tissierellia bacterium | reverse complement strand
TGATACAAGGGAGCCTGCCATTTGGTGGTAATGCTGGAGGCGGAGGATCAGGGCATGCTGAGGGCAATGTTTTTATGTCCTATGCAGGGCCTGTTTTTCCTTTGACTTTAAGTGAGGTAGAAAAAGAAGTAGTTACTGGTCGCAATATCTTATATGAATTTTCTTTGCCCTATGAAGATAGTTTGCGTGTCTGGGGTGCAAATGTAGAGGACAGTTATATTCTGACTAATACATCTATTGAAGAAAAGACTGTTACTGCCATATATCCTTTTACAGGCAGCTTTATGAGACTGGATAAGGAATTACCAAGTATCTTGATTGACGGACAAAAAATATCAGCAAAACTGTACGCAGGTGGTTATTCCGGTGAATTTACAGGTGTTTATGGTTCTGATAATCCAAATGGAAGCGAAAATATTCGCCAGCTGGATAGTTGGGAAGGTTATAAAGCACTCCTGGAAGATGGCAGATATCGAAGCAATGCTTTTTCTTCATATCCTGAGCTTTCACAAAATGTAATAGTTTACACCTTTTCAGATTTTGAAGCTCCTGAGGAATATGATGCTGCCACGCAAGCAATTTCCTTCACTATTGATCCTGAAAAAACCACAATTATGCAATATGGCTTTGAGGGTGGGGAGTATAGAGAAGATGGTTTTCGTAGGTATAGTTACTTTGTACCCAGTGATGAGCAATGGCGAAGGCAAACCAAAATGCTTATAGTTTTAGGGGATGATATTAGCGATTACACTCTTCAGGGCTATAAAAACGGTGCATGCGAGGAAGGTAATGAGCTGGACGGTGTATCAGCCAGGATAATACGTTCAGAACAGGTTTTATCCGATGTGATTCTTAAATTAATCAATAATTTTTTCAAGCAATTTGAAGATGATAACAGGCCTACAGTATCTAATGAGATGTTTCTTGGGGCTGTATCAGAGTTTATTTATCATTATGGGTTGTTATCCGATTCTGTGAGAGAACGCTATCAGTATGGGATGCTGGAGGATATTCTTTCTGAAACCGAGACATTAAAACGTGTATTCTACTTGGAGTTTCCAATAACAATCCCTGCTGGTGGAAGTGTTTCTGTAATAGCAGAGTTCCATAAGGATCCAAGTTATGATTATACCTGTTCCGGATCAGGTAACAAGGGAATACAGGGATATGAAATGGTAACACAATTGGGAAGTAACCTGAGCTTTGATAAGTTGACAGCAGAGCTAATGTCAACTGAGAATATTGAAATAGTTCGTCAAAACTATGGATTCAATTTAACCAAAGGAATAACAAAGGTAGAGCTTGATACAAGTATAGAGCATTATTATTTGGAAATACGGCCAATAGAAAGATAAATCTTTCATTTAGGCTGATATCCTAAATTACAAGTGTTGACAGCATTAAGAAGTTGCAAAATTTCGATAATTATTCACATACCAATTCTATATTAACATTTAATTAAACTTAAATGATATTTGATTCCCCTGATTACTAGGTGTCAGGGGAATTATTAGTTGTTTTAGTTTATTAGCAATTGGATGATATCATTTGGTATGTATGATATATTATGATTGTCTTGTAGTGTAAGGAGAGGTTTAAATTGAAGTATAATTTTAATGAAATTATAAACAGAAAAGGGACTAATGCCATCAAGTATGATTATGCGGATAAAATGGGATTGCCGGAAGGTGTGATTCCAATGTGGGTGGCTGATATGGACTTTAAATCACCTCCAGCTGTTTCTGATGCTATTATCAAGGTTGGGCAACATGGAGTTTTTGGGTATTCAGACTTTACTAATGGTTATTTTGATCCAATACATACATGGTTTAAAACAAGATTTGGTTGGGAAACAGAATACGAGTGGTTGGTAGAAACTCCGGGAGTTGTGTTTGCTATCGCAGTAGCCATACGTGCATTAACTGATCCAGGTGATGGAGTTTTAATTCAAAGACCGGTTTATCATCCGTTTGCTAACTTGGTCAGTGCTA
>JAAYRW010000054.1 GCA_012518555.1 Tissierellia bacterium | reverse complement strand
CTGCGGCAAGCCCTTGAGGAAATGCTTTAAAAATATCAAAGGGTTTGGCCGGATTTGAGTCTACTCTAACATAAGAATCAGGGTCAACAACCGTTCTTGTTCCCGCTTCCGTTTCAATTTCCATTTTTTCATACTGTCCTGCCGGAATTACATAGGTTAATATTGCCACGAGAATAATCATCATAAACAAAAGTACATATGTGTGGGGAATTTTAAATCTTTTCTTTTTTGTGTCCATAAGTCCTCCTAGATGAATGTTAAGTTAAAAGTACGTTTAATAGCTACTAAATACTAAATACAAGTTATGTTAACATACCTTTTTTCCCAGCGCAATGGTTTTTTGTTAATGATATTACTTTGGTTAGTTTTAAACTTCCCATCTCTTATAGAATTTACCTAGTGTATGACAGATTGTTTTGCCCTTTTCAATAGCAACTTTTCCTCCTAGCAATACATACTCTATGCCGCTAGGTCTAAGCTGTGGTTCTTGGAATGTAGCCTTGTCTATTATAGTATCGTAATCAAAAATAGTTATATCTGCATCATATCCTTCTTTGAGTAGACCTTTATTTTTTAAGTTTAACCTCTTTGCCGGCATATATGTCATTTTATTAATGGCATCAAAAAATTCTATTACTTTTTCATCTCTGACGAAACGACCAATTACCCTGGGAAAAGTTCCTGCTCCTCTAGGGTGACCTGAATTGTTTCTGTAAATACCATCACTGGCAACCATTACTAAGGGATGGTTTAATGCTTCTATTATTTCCTCTTCGTTCATAACATATGCAACAGCCAACATTTCTGGATATTCTTTTCGTGCTTTTTCAAATAATTCTTTATCGCAATACATACCTTTGAAAGGTTCTTCTGTTAACATTATTGCACTATAATCTTTATTCCAAATTTCTAAGCATCCGTCATCAAATACTGCAGAGCCTATAAATGTACTAAAAGCATCATAAGGGTAAGCATCAACCATTATATCCAATCCTTTGTCTCTATAAGATTGAATAAGGTTTAATGCTTCAGTCATATTACCATAAGCACTGCAACTAGATAGATGTGAAATTTGGAAAGGAATACCGGATTCTTTTCCTATATGAGCCATTTCATCTATGGCATCAAGGGCATAGATGGCATCCTTACGATAGTGAGCAGCAAGGAGCAGGTCATCTCTTCCCTGAATTTCCTTTGTAATTGCAATAGCTTCCTCTGTATCTATTCCCGGACAATATTCCAAGCCGTAAGATACTCCTACTGCTCCAAAGTCAATTGCTTGAGCAACTAATTTTTGCATTTTTTCAATTTGTTCTTTAGAAGACTTTTTATAAATATCAGTGTTTCCTACTTCATTTCTCAAAAAATTATGCCCTATATAGCTAAGGTAGTTAACAGGATTTCCCTTTTCATTTATGAAATCATAAAGTTCCTCAATTCCTTGTCTATTATTACCGCAATTTCCTACGGCACATGTAGTAACTCCCATATTAAGCATAGTATGGGCTATATCATATCCTTTCTTTTTAGTAAGAGAAAAATCTTCTTCATGCATATGAATATCTACAAATCCCGGTGACACATACTTGCCTTCTGCATCGATAACAGTCTTTGCTTCTGATACGGAACCAATGTCTGTAATTTTACCGTCCTTGATTCCTATATCTCCTTCTATTATCTTTTTGTTTTCAATATCGATAATCTTTCCATTTACAATTTTGATGTCTAACATATGTTGCTCCTTTCTTATTTGCAGAATTCTTCGGCAATTTTAGTGTAAATTTCTACATAGTTAACTAAATCAACTAGAGGAATTTTCTCGTCTTTGGCATGGGAATACTTTAAGTCTCCAGGGCCTGTCACTACAGTAGGTATTTGACCGTAGGTAGATAGAACTCCTGCATCAGTCCAACCTCTTCTTTTTTCAATTGTAGGTTCTTTCTTATTAAAATCCTTTAAAACCTTGTATACAGTTTTAGCAATTTCTGAATCCGGTTGAGCAATAAGTGGGGCATGGTCGTATTCTTCCATTAAGTTAGATTCCATTCTGATTATTTCAGCTTTAAATTCAGGATCTTCAGCCTTCAATCCATTTATTATATCCTGGTACTCTTTGATTACACTTTCAACGTTTTCTTCAGGCAAATACCTTCTATCTATCTGTATTATACAACTGTCGGCAACAGAACTTGGCTGAGTTCCTCCCTTTATCAGACCGAAATTCATTACAGAAGGTCCCATCCATTCATTTTGCCTTTCTTTTAGTTTAGGCATTAACTCATCTTCTATTTTAGTAATAAGCTTTGCAGCTTTAGAGATAGCATTAATTCCTAACTGGGGAATGCCTCCGTGGGCTACTTTACCTTGGATCCTTATTTCCAACCACTCTAAACCTCTATGACCTAAAGCATATCCGTAATTAGCCGGTTCGCCTACTATTGCACCATCTGCAGTAATCCCACTCTTGACAACATATTCTGTTCCGTCGCTTTTTTCTTCTTCTCCAACGGCAGCAGTTAAAATTATATCTCCACCTAAGACCTTACCCTGGTTTTTAATATTTGCCATTGCCATAATCATACAAGCTATGGCACCTTTCATATCATTAGCACCTCGCCCTAAGACATAACCGTCTTTTATCTCTGCGCTAAAGGGGTCAAAATCCATTTCATAAGGTGGTACCGTATCTGTGTGACCGTTAAAAATTAAATTCTTGCCAGTCCCATTTCCTCTGAGCCTGGCTATAACGTTTCGTCTAAGTCCTTCAACCTCTTGATATTCAACTTCAAGACCTAACTTTTTACAGTATTCATAAATAAACTCCGCTACTTCTGATTCCCTGTTTTCAACGTATTTATGACTAGGAATTCTGATTAACTCCTGTGTCAATCTTACTACTTCAGAATTACTTATATCATTTTTTGCCATAAGCCCTCCATGGTATTATATAATTAACTTCTTTCTTCCGCAATTACTTGCTTTAGAAAGAAGTTGTCACATTTTATTCGATTATAGTGTACATCTCCTTATATGCATCTTTGACTACATGTTCTAAAATTTTCTCAACTTTAATTTTCATAGGATTGTTGCCGAAAATAATTTCTATTTCATCTCCCACCGATACTTCCGTACCGGCTTTGGCTGTCTTACCATTTATTATTACTCTTCCTTGTTCACATGCTTCTTTGGCTACAGTTCTTCTTTTTATTATCCTTGCATTTTTTAAATATTTATCTATCCTCACTCATCTTCCTCCTATATTCTCACAGTCTCCTTCACCCAACTCATTCCGCTACATTTTTCATTTTTTCTGCTTGGTCGGAGGTTATGAGCGCTTCTAACATTTCTGTTATATCTCCGTCTATAAAGGCATCAAGCTTATATAAGGTCAATCCTATACGATGATCAGTTACTCTTCCTTGAGGGAAGTTATAAGTCCTTATTCTCTCACTTCTATCTCCTGAACCTATCTGACTTTTTCTTGCTTGAGCCAATTCATCAGTTTGCTCTTGTAGGTGTAAATCATAAAGTTTAGCCTTTAATACCTTAAAAGCTTTGTCCTTATTCTTCAATTGGGACTTTTCATCCTGACAGGATACTACAATACCCGTAGGTAGGTGGGTAAGCCTTACGGCAGAGTCAGTAGTATTTACACTTTGACCACCATTTCCTGAAGAGCGGAAGACATCAACTCTTACGTCATTTTGGTTTATTTCTATATCAATATCGTCTACTTCAGGTAAGACCGCCACTGTTGCCGATGATGTATGGATTCTTCCGCCAGACTCTGTATCGGGTACCCTCTGTACTCTGTGAACACCACTTTCATACTTTAGCTTTGAATAGGCGCCTTTACCCTTTATAGAGAATATTACTTCCTTATATCCACCCACACCCTGATCGTGTACGGATAAAAGCTCCGTCTTCCAGCCTTTTCTTTCGGCATATCTCAAATACATACGAAGTAAATCACCGGCGAATAGTCCTGCTTCGTCACCGCCTACTCCTGCTCTTATCTCAACTATTACGTCTTTATCATCATTTGGGTCGGTAGGAAGTAATAAAATTTTAATGTCTTGCTTTAATTCCTCTTCTTTAGCTGATAATTCTTTTATTTCTTCTCTTACCATTTCCTTAAAATCATCATCTAACTTTTCTTTTAGCATTTCTTTTGAATCATTTAGTTGTGAAAGAACCTCCATGTATTCATCGTACTTATGAACAATAGGTTCTAACTGGGCCTGTTCCTTCATAAGGTTTTGCAACTTCTGAGAATTGCCTAATATTTCCGGATCTATTAATAACTCACTTAATTCAATATATTTATCTTTTAAAACTCCTAATTTTTCTAACATTTTTATTCCTTTCTATTTTAAGTAAAGATTCTTCATGCACCCTTAAAGTATTCTTATTATTCCTTAGCAATAAGCTATGTTGGAACTAATTCAGAGTTAACATAAGCCGTTATTACTCTATTGTTTCCCGAAAGGTCTTTATCTGTTTCAATCTTGCTAAAAAGACCGGTCTTAGTAAATATCTTCTCTACAGCTTCTTTTTGTTTATTTCCTATTTCCACAGACAAAACTCCTTCCCTTTCATAGATTTTTGTAAACACTTCAGCAATTCGTCTATAATATTCCAAACCATCAACTCCCCCATCTAAGGCAAGCTTAGGTTCAAAAGTAGACACCTCTGCCTGTAAGCTAGATATTTCTTCTCGTTCAATATATGGAGGATTGGATACTACAATATGGTATTTTTCGTTTTCAAAAATATCTTGAAATATATTTCCTTTTACAATATTTATATTACTTAAATTATATTTTTTTGCATTTATATTTGCTATTTCAACTGCTAGACTGCTTATATCAATTGCCCTAACCATTGAATTTTTCAAATAATAAGCAAGGCTAACTCCAATAGCACCGCTTCCTGTTCCAATATCAAGTATTTTAATTTCCTTATTACTAAACTTTTCATTAGCAATTTTAATTACTTTTTCCACTAATGTTTCTGTATCCGGCCTGGGTACTAGTACACCCTCCTCTATATAGAATGTAAGTCCCATAAATTCCTGTGACTTAGTTATATACTGTAAGGGATAGCCATCATTTCTTTTTTCAATTAAATTATAGAACTCCTTTGCTAATTCCTTACTAACTTGCTTTTTTCTGTTAAGATGTAAATATATTCTATCTTCTTGAAGAAGGTAAGACAAAATAAGTTCCCCGTCTAAAAGAGGGTTGTTAAATTCCCTTTGTCTAATTATTTTAACTGCATCTTTTAACAATTTTTCAATTGTTACCATTTATCATCTTCTCCCTCTTTAGGGATTACTTTTTCCATTGCTGCAATTGCAACTTCTATCATGGAATCATCCGGCTCTATAGTCGTTATTTTCTGTATTAAAAATCCGGGATAAGTTATTATTTTTGTAAAAATATTCTCATTATTGCACTTGCCTACATATTTGTTTAGCTCATAGGAAAGTCCCGCTATAAGTGGTAGCATGGCAAGTCTTATAACTAATCTCATTAACGGATTTGGCCATCCGAAAAAGGAAAATACAACTATGCTTATAAGCATTACATTAATCATAAAACTAGTTCCACACCTAGGATGAAGTGTAGAATATTTACGGACATTTTCAACAGTCAATTCTTCACCGTGCTCATAACAGTATATAGTTTTATGTTCTGCCCCATGGTACATAAACACTCTTTTTATATCTTCTAATTTTGAAACTAGATATACATAACCCACAAAAAAGAATACTCTTATAATACCTTCCACCAAATTTAATATAAATGAATTATTTATTACATTTTTCAATAAATTAGTTAAAAGAGTAGGTCCTAAAATAAATATTCCTACGGAAAAAATCATTGCTAGAATTACAGAAGCATAAATTATTGCCGTTTCAGCCTTATCCTTAAATACTTTCTTTAAAAATTTATCAAAAGCATCCTCTTGATAATCTTCTCCATAAAATTCAGCCGAATACATAAGCTCCTTCACCCCATTTATAAGGGAATCTATAAGTATGAAACTTCCTCTTACTAATGGTAGTTTAAAGAATCTATGTTTGAAAATGGGATTTATTTCGCTTTCCTTTATTTCTATTTCTCCATCTGGCTTTCTTACTGCTGTTGCTATCTTCGAAGGACCTTTCATCATAATTCCTTCAATAAGTGCTTGCCCGCCTATGCTGGTCTTTTTGACTTCCTTTAACACTGTATCACTCATTTCGTCCCCTTTTGGAAAACAACTCATATTTCTACATTTCCCGGGAAATGTAGAAAAGTGTTGTATCTATTTTGTTTCATCTGTTTATTAAAACTTTCTATCATTGTGTTTATGTTATTATACAATTAATACATTATTACTTCAAGGTATTTATTATCCCAAAATAATAGCCGCTAAATAATAGCTTACTTATTATATCTTGCCCAGCTTAATATTTTGTTAATTTTCTCTAACAAATCATATATGAATTAAATTTAATAAACATCTTAAGATTTTATCACTGGTAAACTCTTGAAATTTGTTGACTTTGCAATAGCGATATAGTATAATTTTAAAAACATTTTCCCTTTAATTTATTTATTAATAATTGTGTTCCTGTATAAAAATACTTATAGGTCACCGCTGAAACAAAGGCTTTAACTTATTTTGATAATATGATTGTCCTAAATTCCTGTTTATGTCATCCTGAACATAAGCAGGATTTGGATTATAGTCATACTATAATAATATATACTATAAAAAATTTAATTTGGAGGTTAAGAATGGAAGAAAAAAAACGCAAATTTGCAGTACCGCACACATTCGTGATTTTACTAGCAGTAGTTATATTGGTAGCTATTTTAAGTTTTATTATGCCTGCTGGTGTTTACGACAGAATTCAGGATCCTAATACCGGTCGAACAATTGTTGATGTTACATCATTCCACTTTGTAGAAAATCAGCCTGTTGGACCCTGGGGTATATTAAAAGCTATACCTACAGCTATGGCAGATGCATCATCAATTATATTCTTTGTATTGATTCTTGGTGGATCATTCACAATAATTGAAAAAACCGGAGCTGTTAATACAGGTATGTCGGCTGCTATTGAAAGACTTAAGGGTCATGATAACATAATCATACCCTTAATTATGTTTTTAATGTCAATTTTAGGCTTTACTATAGGAGCTGCAGAAGAAGTTGTTGTGTTTGTTCCTATTGCAATAATGTTGGCAAGGGGTTTCGGATACGATGATGTAGTTGGGGTAGCAATGGTTTCAACCGGTGCTGCAGTTGGATTTTCAGGAGGAATGTTGAATCCCTTTACAACCGGTGTAGCTCAAGGAATAGCAGAATTACCTCTATATTCAGGTATGGGATTTAGAATTGCAGGCTACATTATATTCTATCTCATTGCTGTCTGGCATGTAATGAAGTATGCTAATAAGGTTAAGGCTGATCCTAAAAATAGTGTATTATATGGTGTAGATAGGGGTGGCAGCGAAGTAAAACAAGAAGATTTTGGCGAATTCTCCACTAGACACAAATTAGTACTCTTGGGATTTGTTGTAGGCTTAGTAGTTATGATTTACGGAGTAATGGAACATGATTGGTATATCACTGAGATTGCAGCTGTATTTTTAGGAAGCGGAATTATTTGTGGAGCAATTGGAGGACTTGGCCCAAGTAAAATGGCAACAGCTTTTATTGAAGGTGCAAAAGGGATACTATTTGGAGCCTTAGTAGTAGGAGTAGCAAGAACAATTTTAATAGTATTACAACAAGGAGTAATATTAGATTCAATTATATACTTTATTGCAAAGGCACTCGAAACACTTCCTACGCAAGTAACAGCAATTGGTATGTTTATAGCAAACTCAGTAATTAATTTTTTCATACCATCAGGTAGTGGGCAAGCTGCAACAATGGTACCAATTATGGCCCCATTGGCAGATGTTTTGAATATTACAAGACAAACTGCAGTTTTAGCTGTAACTTATGGAGATGCCTTTAGCAATCAAATTATTCCAACTTCAGGAGCACTAATGGCAGTTATAGCTATGGCAAATATCCCATATGATAAGTGGCTAAAATTCAATTGGAAGTTAGTTGCATGGTGGTCTGTGGCAGGTATTGTTTTAATCGGTATTGCTGACACAATCAAACTTGGACCATTTTAATAGGGGATAGTTTAGACAAGAAACCTTAAAAGCCCGCACATGCGGGCTTTTCCTGTGTTTCATACCTTATATCTCTTCCTTTACTTCTCTAAAAGCCTTTAAAGCAAAATCCAAATCCTCCCGAGAGTGGGCTGCAGATATTTGTGTCCTTATACGGGCTTGACCCTTAGGTACTACTGGAAAATAAAAACCTATAACATAGACTCCCTTATCTAAGAGTTTTTCAGCCATTTTCTGTGACAAGACTGCATCTCCCAACATAATAGGCACTATAGGGTGTTCTCCTTCTACAATATTGAAACCTATTTTTTTAATTTCTTCTCTGAAATACTTTGTATTTTCCTCTAACTTATCTTTATATTCAGTAGTCTGAGTTATCATTTCAAGAACTTTAAGAGATGCTCCTGCAATTGCTGGTGCTAGGGTATTAGAAAATAGATATGGTCTTGACCGTTGTCTTAACAAATCTATTATTTCTTTTCTACCACTTGTATATCCTCCACTAGCTCCTCCCAAGGCCTTACCCAAGGTACCTGTAATAATATCAACCCTGTCCATTACATTTCTATATTGGTGAGTTCCCCTGCCAGTTTTTCCAACAAATCCTACAGCATGGCTATCGTCAACCATTACTAAGGCCTTGTATTTATCCGCCAAGTTACATATTCCCTCTAAGTCGGCTATTATTCCATCCATGGAAAACACTCCATCGGTGGCTATTATTTTTATATTTGCCCCATCCTTTTCCGCTTGAATTAATTGTTCTTCTAAGGAATTCATATCGTTGTTTTTATACCTGTATCTTTTAGCTTTAGAAAGTCTTACTCCGTCAATAATACTAGCATGGTTTAATTCATCACTGATTATTGCATCCTTTTCTGTAGTTATAGTTTCAAACAAGCCGGTATTCGCATCGAAACAAGAGGAATAGAGTATTGTATCTTCGGTTTTGAGAAATTCACTTAACTTTCTTTCCAGTTCTTTATGAACTTCTTGCGTTCCGCAAATAAACCTAACAGAAGATAGTCCATATCCCCATTTGTCGTATGCTTTTTTAGCAGCTTCTATTACCTCCTTATTGTCAGACAGACCTAGGTAATTGTTAGCACACATGTTTAATACTCCCTCTGCAGCAGTAGTACTTATTTTACTGCTTTGAGGAGTAGTAATAATCCTTTCTTCCTTCCACAATCCGCTTTCTTTAATTTCTTCTAAAAGATTAGCATAATATCCTTTGGCTTTAAAGCTTTTACCCATAATTCCTCCTTGTGATATTTTTATACCAATTCCTCACCGATGACCTACAGCTTCCCCTTCACCAGTAGTTAGGTATCGATTCTCTTTAATTTAAAATCTATATAGTCGCTTGAAACACAGTGAACCATTATATTATCAAATATACCTTCTTTTATGTTTTTATGACCCGCTAGCCCATGAAGGTGACCGTAAATACATATACTTACCTTGTATTCTTCTAATATGGAGAAAAATTCATTAGGTAGACCTTCACTGCTAAATGGTGGATAGTGGAGCATTGCAATTATTTTCTCAGCATTTGTAACCGAATCTAATGATAGTCTAAGTCTGTTTAATTCTCTTAAAAATATTTTTTCATTAGATCTATCTTCCTTACTATCCCATCCCCTGGTACCGCACACAGCAATCTCATCATAAATAAAAGAATTGTTTTTTAAAAACTTAATTGTTTTTAACCCTAAACTTTCAAGTTTCGATGAAGTAGACCACCAATAATCATGATTTCCCTTGCCGATTATTTTCATCCCGGGTAATTCTTCAATTTTCAATAAATCTCCTAAGGCATCTTCTAATTTTAAGGCCCATGATATATCTCCCGGTATTAAAACTAAGTCCTTAGGACTTACTGTATGTTTCCAGTTTTCAATTATTTTTTCTTCATGTCCTGCCCAATTCTCACCAAATATATCCATAGGTTTTTCTTTTTTATGATCAAAGTGCAAATCAGCTATAGCAAATATTTTCATATTAATTCCTTATAATTTAATATATTTAAACTTTATATTCATCTCTTTTGCCAACTCTGCCTCTCTATCTTGACATGTAAAAAGAATTATCTGTCTTCTTTCACTTTCTCTATATAACATTTCTATAGATTTTCTTAGTCTAATAGAATCGTATTGGACAAAACTGTCATCGAAAATCAAAGGAATATTTTGATTGCCGCTTAAAATATTGCTTAAAGAAATTCTCAAAGATAGGTAAAGTTGGTCTAATGTTCCTCCACTTAAACTCTCAAGTTGAATTTCCCTGTCTTCTTCCTCTTCCGACATAACAGCTATATTCATATCTTCATCAATAATAACCCTATTATATTTTCCACCAGTTAAGTAAGAAAAATTATCACTTATAGATTGACGAAGAAGTGGCATAAAGTCTCCTCTTATAGAATCTGCAATTGCGTTTATTTTCTTAGTTGTAATTTCTGCTATTTTTATTTTGTCCTTAAAAGTACGAATTTTTTCTTCATAAAAATCGATTTCTTCTTCTACTTCTGCCAAACTCCTAACATTATCTTCAATATCTTCAATCTCTTTATGAATATCATCTATATTCTTTATTAGCTTTAATTTCTCTTCCTTCAGTTTAAATATACTTAACTGAATATCCTTCTTGTTTATTTCCCTTACTTCCTCGGGAACATTCCTCGTTTTATTTTTAAGTTCATAATAACCAATATGGCCGATTACCTTATCCAAAATATTCTGGCAATATTCCCGTCTATTTAAAAGTTCCTTGTGTTTTTCATTAGTTTCAACTGCTTCCTTAAATTCTTCAACAGATTCAACGCCACTTGAATTTAGCAGCATAGCTAATCTTTTTTCTTCATAATTTATTTCTTTGTCTATTTTCGATAATTCATTATTAATTTTTTCGATTTTTTCTTTAAGTTTATTGATTTCTTCTTTTACTAAATCTTTTCGTAAATATGCTTCATTTACTGCCTCTATATTTTTTTCTGATATTTCTAAATTCAAAATACTGAGGATTTTAGCTATATTATTTTCTTTTTTTTCATTTTCTTCAAAAATTTCCTTTAACTCATTTTCATCGTAGCTTATTAATTTAGCTTTTTCCTCATAGAGAGTTTTTTCATTATTTTTCTTTTGGAAAGCTTCAACCATCTTATCATAATCTTCAAAACCCTTGTTTTTAATAATTTCTTCTTTTTCTTCTCTTAGTTGATTGTTAGACAATCTATAGTCGGCATATTCGCATTCCATACTTTCAATTTCTTTCTTTGCGCTTTGAGCCCTGTTTTTACTCCTCCATGACAAAACATAAAAAATTATAGCTGGTAAAATAGCAGCCCCACCATAATAGTAATTAATATTATAGTAATACCCTCCATAAGAGGATGCTGCCCCTGCCAAAACAAATAGAGTGCCTAAAAGTCCCATGGAAAAACTTTTTAGCCCCTGTGACTTTCTATATTTTTTCATTGATTCATAGTTTTTGTTGTCCATTAAAATCTTGTTTATTTCAATTTTTTTAATTATATCTTCTGTCTTTTTATAATCGTCTATAAAGTTATTAATCTCTTCTATATTTATAGTGCTGATGTTTTTCTTGCCTTTAATAATTTTTTTCTGAAGATTGTTTGTTTTTTCATTGTTTTTTTTATATAATTTATAATCTGAATTTAATTTATCGATTTCAAAATTATCCGGAATGTAGTTTGCTAAGTCTAATTCATTAGAATTAAGCATAAGCTCACATTCTTTCTTTTCATCTATCATTCTTTGTCTTTCATTTTTCATAGAAGCTAAACTGCTTTCCGTTTCAGCAGCTTCTTTATAATCTTCTTTGGAGAAACTTTCCACCCCTCCTTCAAAAGATTTTAGCTGATTATTTATTTTATCGATTTCCTTTTTTAAAGGTACAGCCTTTAGGAATTTTTGTTTTTCTAATGAAAGTTCATAGTCTGTAATTTTTTTTTCTTTTTCTTTAATACTTATGTTTATTTCATGGATTTTACTTTGAAGCTTTTTCTTTTCCATAGCCAAAAACATCACTTGTCTTTTGGAGTTTAAGGTATTTTCTTTAGTTTCCTCTAACTCTTTTAGTCTCAATGAATATTGACCTAACAGAGTTTTATCATTGTTTTCGTTTCCAGCTTCCTCTTTAATAGAGTGAAGCCTGTACATAATTCTGTCAATTGAAACATTTTCATCTTTGGTATTACTTAAATTTATTATTTTGTTTTTCAGTTCTGTAGATAGTTCCTTTTCAGTTTTATTACCTAACTGACTTATACTTACGGTATTTCTATATGAAGTTTTATTTATTTTAAAAAAGTCTTCTCCCGGAACATTAACATTTTCAACTAAAGTATTTTCTTCATTAATCTTTTCGAAAACTTGCATAGTATTTAAAAGAAAATCCCTTGAAACTAAGTATTTCTTTTCGTCTTCTACCAGTTCAATAGTTCCCTTGTACAAGGGATTTTTCCAAGGTTTATATTTGTTATACTTTTCATCTTCATTATCAAATCCATATAGCATAGCTTCTATGAAATTATGTATGGTAGATTTTCCAGTTTCATTTTCTCCAAAAATTATATTAAATTTATTGCTGAGATATAATTTTTTACGAGTAAATTTTCCAAAAGACCTTAAGTGCAGCCTGTTTATGTACATATTAATCTACCACCTTTTCTTTTCTTAAAACTTCAAGTCCTAATTTAAAGGCCTGCTGTTCTAATTTATCGTCACTATCGTTAAATTGTAATTTGTAACTTTCAATAATATTATACTCATTTCCTTCATAATTTTTATCTTCAGTCTTATACAAATAATTATGTTCAAATTCTATGTAGTAAAAAAATTGTCTCGATTCATTTTCAATTTCATCCATTGATATTTCCGTACTTACTGTTCCTGTAAGGTTTATTCGAACATAATCCTTTATATTTGAAAAAGTATCCCCGGAAAATTTAATTAAATCAAGTATTTTATTAAAGCTGTAACTTGCATCTAACTTTATATTCCTTATGTTGAATTTTCTTTTAGCTATTTGTAGAAAAGTATATTCTATACTGGCTTTTTCCAGTGTACCCTCGACTATTCCGTGATCACCAGTCTCTTTGAAGGAAAGAGGTTCAGGACTACCGCAATATACTACCTTGTCCATAATTTGCTCATAATTATGTCTTCCTCCTAAGGCACAATAATCAAATTTATTCTTTATTACATTGAGATTTATGGGAAGTCTGTCAGTTGAGTTTATTTCGCAATGAAGTAATAGGACATTTAGCTTACTTTCATCTACGGAAATATCATAAATGGCCTGAGCTTTTTCGTTTTTCTGCTTATCCCAACTCATGGAATGTATACACAGCTTGTCTTTAGGAAAGTGAAGTTTATCCACAAAGTCAGTGGCTTTTACTATATATACATTTGTAGGCCACTCTATATATTCATACATATTGTTAATATTGTAAGGATCACTTTGTCCGCAGGCAATAATTATATTTGTTTCAGCTATTGACTTAAATATTGCTGAAATTTTATTTAAATCTTTGTATCTAATATATTCTCCATCGGTTAGATCTCCAGCGATAAAAAGATATTTTATGGATTTTTTCTTAATTCGTCTAATAATCTCATCAAAAGCATCCCACAATTCCTGTCGTCTTTTTTCTCTTTCTTTTAAACTGAAGTTTTTTATATCGAATCTTCTTCCTAAATGAAGGTCTGATGTATGTATAAATTTAATTTTCATAGTAGCTCCTTGTATCTATGATGTAATTAATTGTATCACAGAAAGCCTGTGTCTTCAATAATTAACTGGCTTATCAATCGGCTAACTGACGTAACTTTTCTATATTTAATATCTTTACAGTAGAACGATAGATTTCTATTATATTTTCCCTTTGCATATTGGAAAGCTCCCTTGACAATGAAGGTCTTTTTACATTTAGAAATTCTGCCAACTCTTGCCTGTTCATGGGTAAGTCAAATATTTTTGAATTTGATCTTTTATGAAGAGACAATAAATATATAGCTATTCTATCCTTTAAAGTTTCACCGTTTAAAATTCTCATTTTACTATTAAGCATTACTATTTTATCCGATAAAATCGTCAACATGTTAGTAATAAGCTGGTTGTGGAAAGTGCAGCTATTGGAACACATATTTGAAAATACCCTATAGGGTATGAGTAAGGCCTTGCTGTTACCGGAACTTACCAAATCATATGGAGAAAAATTAGTAGTTGAAAATATTAAGGCTTCTCCAAATAAATCATTTTTCTCCAAAGTTGTAACAATAACCCTGGTTCCGTTATATTTATGTGATACTAAATTAAGTTCCCCTTCAATTACAATTCCTAGCCTACTAACTTTAGTATCCCTTTCAAATAAAATTTGTTGATCACCGAAATTTTCTATAACAGCATTGCTACATTTAAGAACTGTTTTAATTTCTTCTTCATTCATATTTTTAAACAAGACGTTATTTTTAATTACTTTCACTATTTCATCCATTTTTTCCTCCAAACCTGCCACTTAAAGCTTTTCATTATAAAGATTATACCCTATAATTTGTAGTTTTCAAGAAAAAAGAACTTCCCGGATACATTGGGAAAGTTCCTAAGAAGCTTAGAACCTTAACTTTATAACTTAATTGAAGACTAGATCAATATTTCAAATAGACCTAGAGCAATGATTAACAAGCCTGATATTATTGTAGCGCTTTTTCCAAATAATTCTGATAAATAATATGACCCTAAGGAAAATCCTACTACTATGGCTAACAAGCTGAGAACAAAGGTAAATAAGGCTGTAATCGTAATATTTAATCCTGCAAAACTTGCACCTATACCTAAACCAACATTGTTTATAGTTAGGGCAAGACCTAGTGCAATAGATTCTTTTGCATCGATATTTAGAGATTTATCTTTATCTGCCTTTTCCGGATTATCTAAAATACTATCAGAATCTCTCTTTAATAAAGGCTTAGCTATAGTCAAAACCCCTAGTAGAATTAATATGCTGCTACCTATTAAACTAGCTAAGAACTCAGGTATATAGTTAAGGATAACTTTGCTAAGGGACATGGATAAAATCGTTCCTACTAAGGATATTAAAGCAATTATAAGATTACTTACTCTAGCTATTCTAATTTTCTTAATACCGTATGATAGTCCAACGACAAAATTGTCAGTATTTGCAGAAATTGCAAATAAAAGTGATGAAAGTATGTTCATTAGTTAACCTCCATATAAAGTAGTACATCTATATACTATTCATTAGATGGAGGTTATGTTATTCTAAAATTTAGACAGCTTCCTGCAAAGGACTTCCGTAATTTCTTGAATTGTAAATACTTAGTATTTCTTTTTCAGTTATATCTTCTTTTCTAACATCAAGGATTATTTCCCCCTTGTCAAGCATTACT